>DATFRE010000568.1:0-3769 GCA_035263545.1 Dongiaceae bacterium | reverse complement strand
CGAGAATGTAACCGGTGGGATGGGCTCCGCGGCCTTCGTGGCCTACCTCTCGCGCCTTTGCAACGTATCGTTCACGGCAACGCAGTATGCACTGCTGTCGTCGCTCTCCGCCGTCGGCCGAACCACGCTCTCCGCCTCTGGCGGCTGGATCGTGGATCAGGTCGACTGGGTGCCGTTCTTTGTAATCGCCACGGCGGCGGGCTTTCCCGCCCTGCTGGTGCTGCTTCGCCTGATGCGGCGCGTGCCGATCCCGATGACGAATAAATCGGCGCCTGTCACCCGAACCGCATGAGGCTCGTGCGGTTCCTGCGGAGCCAGTCCTGGCGGAAGCGCGCGTCGGGGACCAGGCTCTCGACGAGGCGCCAGAACCGCGGCCCATGGTTCATCACCACGAGATGGCACACCTCGTGGGCGATGATGTAGGTGACGACACCCTCGGGCGCGAAGATCAGCCGCCAGGAGAACGCCAGGCTCCCCGAGCTCGAGCAGCTGCCCCAGCGGCTGGTCATGTCGCGGATGCTGATCCGGCCGACCTTGCGCTCGACCTTCTGGGCGAAGGCGCGTGCCCGGCGGCTGAACTCCCGCCGTGCCGTCTCCACCAGGAAATCCCGCACGCGGCGCGGGAGATGGGCGCTGTCGCCGGTGACGCGGAGTTCGTCGTCCTCGATCCAGACCGGGCCCTGGTCGCCCGCCCGGCGCTTCATGTGCCGGATCCGGTATTTGGTGCCGAGGATCGGGATCACGGCCCCGTCCCTGAAGGGCACGCGAACCGGCAGATCCTTGAGCCGCGCCTCCACCCAGTCGCGGTTCTTATCGAGGAATTTGAGACCCGAGACCAGCGGCGTCCGGTGTGGCAGCACCAGCTCCACGGCCTGGCCGCGCCCGTCGATCCGGAGCGCCACCCGCTGCGCCCGGCCGCTCACCCTGAGCCGGATCGGCACCGCGCCTTTCGAAAAGGCGAGCTCGGTCGTGAAGGCTTCAGCGAGGGATCGGGGCGCTGCCATGGTGCTCTCGTCGTCACTCTGAGTCCTAGCGTGATGCCGCGGTCGAGCACAAGCCGAATGGAGCAAGACTTGGGCCAAATTTTTGGGCGTGCCATGTGGATAACTTCGACCATCGCGCGACGCCGCCGCCCAAGAACTGGGCGGGACGCCGCATCTCTAGGCGCTCCCTGTCACGGAGCTTTCACGCTAAGGTCCTTAGAAGAGAGCGGCCGGAGAGAGCAGAGGAGGGGCGCATGAGGGTTAGACAGGCTTGGCTTGCGGCTGCGGTAGCGCTGGTGGGGGCGGCGGGCACGGCCCAAGCGCAGGTGGAGATCCAGTGGTGGCACGCCATGGGCGGCCAGCTCGGCGAGAAGGTCAATGAGATCGCGGGCAACTTCAACAAATCGCAGAGCGCCTACAAGGTGGTGCCGGTCTACAAGGGCACCTACACCGAGACCCTGACCCAGGCGATCGCCGCCTTTCGCGCGGGCCAGCAGCCCGACATCGTGCAGGTCTTCGAGGTCGGCACCGCCACCATGATGGCGGCCAAGGGCGCGGTCTATCCGGTCTGGAAACTCATGGAGGACACGGGCGAGAAATTCGACCCGAAGGCGTTCCTGGGGCCGGTCTACGGGTACTACTCCACGCCCGACGGCAAGCTGCTCTCCATGCCCTTCAATAGCTCGACGCCGGTCTTCTACTGGAATAAGGACGCGTTCCAGAAGGCCGGCCTCGATCCCGCAGTGCCGCCCAAGACCTGGCCCGAGGTGGCCGACGACGCCAAGAAGCTTCTCGCCGCCGGCTTGCAGTGCGGCTTCTCCAGCTCCTGGCAGACCTGGATCCAGCTCGAGAACCTGAGCGCCTGGCACAACCAGCCCTTTGCCACGAAGGAGAACGGCTTCGCGGGGCTCGACACCGAGCTTGCCTTCAACGGGCCGCTCCAGGTGCGGCATATCCAGCAGCTCGCGGACTGGCAGAAGGACAAAATCTTCGTCTACGGCGGCCGCGAGGACAAACCGAACCCCAAATTCTCCAGCGGCGAATGCCCGATGTACATGGGCTCCTCGGGCGCCGCCGGCGGCTTCATCCAGGCCAAGGTGAACTTCGGCATCTCGATGCTGCCCTATTGGCCCGATGTGGCGGGCGCGCCGCAGAACTCGATCATCGGCGGCGCGACGCTCTGGGTCATGGCGGGCAAGCCCAAGGAGCACTACGCGGGCGTCGCCAAGTTCTTCACCTTCATCTCCTCGCCCGAGGTGCAGGCGGACTGGCACCAGGCGACCGGCTACGTGCCGATCACGCTCGCGGCCTTCGAACTCACGAAGAAGCAGGGGTTTTACGACACGCACCCCGGCCGCGATGTGGCGGTGCTGCAGCTCACCAACAAGCCGCCGACGCCGAACTCCAAGGGCCTGCGCCTCGGCAATTTCGTGCAGATCCGCGACGTCGAGGACGAGGAGCTCGAAGCCGTCTGGGCCGGCCAGAAGACGCCCAAGCAGGCCCTCGACGCGGCGGTCCAACGCGGCAACGCGCTCCTGCGCCAGTTCCAGGCGGCCAATCCGCAGTAGACGCGCGTGCACTCGCGCGCCGTCTTCCCGGACAAGGCGATACCGTACCTGCTGCTGGCGCCGCAGCTCGCGGTGACGCTGGTGTTCTTCATCTGGCCGGCCTTCCAGGCGCTCCGGCAGTCGGTGCTGGTGGAGGACGCTTTCGGCCTTTCCACGCGGTTCGTCTGGTTCGAAAATTTTTCGCGGCTGCTCCGCGACCCCAATTACCTGCATTCCATCGAGGTGACGGCGGCGTTCAGCCTGGCGGTCGCGTGCTTCGGCCTGGCGCTCTCGCTCCTGCTCGCAGCGATGGCGGATCACGTGATCCGCGGCGCCGGCGTCTACAAGACGCTGCTGATCTGGCCCTATGCCGTGGCGCCGGCGGTGGCCGGCGCGCTCTATGGGTTCCTCTTCGATCCGACCGTGGGCGAGGTGACCCGCTTCCTGAGCCTGTTCGGCATCAACTGGAACTACATTCGGAATGGCGACCAGGCGCTGCTGCTGGTGATCGTCGCCGCCTGCTGGAACCAGATCAGCTACAACTTCGTGTTCTTCCTGGCGGGCCTGCAGTCGATCCCGAAATCCCTCATCGAGGCGGCCGCGCTCGACGGCGCCGGGCCCGGCCGCCGATTCTGGGCCGTGAAGTTTCCGCTGCTGTCGCCGACCGGCTTCTTCCTGCTGACCGTGAACGTGGTCTATGCCTTCTTCGGCACCTTCGGGATCATCGACGTCGTGACCAAGGGCGGCCCGGCCATGGCAACCGACATCATGGTCTACAAGGTTTATTCCGATAGTTTCCGCGCCCTCGATCTCGGCGGCTCCGCGGCGCAGTCGGTGATCCTGATGGCGATCGTGATCGCGCTCACCGTGGTGCAATTCCGCTATGTCGAGCGGAAGGTGCATTACTAGGGCGCGTGCGATGGTCGAGAGACGCTCCTGGTTCACATTTTGGGCGCATCTGACGCTGATCCTCGGCGTGGGCGCGATCGCCTTCCCGCTCTATGTCACGCTGATCGCGTCGACCCACGCACTGCCGACGCTGCTCCAGGGCCGCATGCCGCTGATCCCCGGCGACCAGACCTGGGTCAATTACTCGAGCGTGCTCAACGAAGGGATGAGCCTCTCGGGCGCGCCGCCAGTTTCGCTCATGCTGCTCAATACCCTCGTGGTGGCGCTCGGCATCAGCCTCGGCAAGATCGCGATCTCCATCATCGCGGCTTACGCCATCGTCTATTTCCG
>DATFRE010000567.1:0-2368 GCA_035263545.1 Dongiaceae bacterium | reverse complement strand
GCCTCGACCTCGGCGCCCGCCCGCCGGCAGGCCGCGGCGACCGCGGCCAGGCGCTCGCCATTCCGGCCGGTGAGCGCGAGGCGAATCCCCGGGGCCGCATAGGCTTCGGCGAGAGCGCTGCCGAGGCCGCTGGAAGCGCCGGTGATGACGATGGAGCGCGGATCACGCATGACGCACCTCCGGGAAGGATGCGGCCGGAGGCCCGTGCTTGCCGCCCGCAGATGCGCCGTATACTTTGCGGTTGCTTTCGGCGAATCACAAGGCTCGGGGGGTAAATGCCGATCGCCAGCATGACCGGATTTGCACGCGCCGAAGCGCTGGGCGAGGGTCGGCACTGGGTCTGGGAGCTGCGCAGCGTCAATGGCCGCGGGCTGGATATCCGCTGCCGCCTGCCGGCCGGCTACGATGCCCTCGACGCCGCCGTGCGCGCGGCGGTCGCCGAGCGCTGCCGGCGCGGCAACGTCTCCGCCACCCTGACGGAGATCCGCGACCAGCGAACCCAGCTGCGCATCAATAGCGACACGCTGAACCAGATTCTCGATCTCGTGTCCGGGCTGAAGGAAGTGGCGGTGGCGCCGCCCCGCCTCGACGGAATCCTCGCCTTGCCGGGTGTGCTCGAGCGGCTCGACGGCGAGGATGATCCGGCCAAGCATATGCCCTTCCTGACCCAGCGCCTGGCGGAGGCGCTCGACAATCTGAGGGCGATGCGTCTGGCGGAAGGCGAGCGGCTGGCGGCCCTCACCCTCTCCCATCTCGACGAGATCGAGCGCCTGACGGAGGCGGCGCGGGGCGTGGCCGCTTCCCAGCCGGAGGAGATCGCCCAGCGCCTGCGCCAGCAATTGGGCGAGCTTCTCGGCCAATTGCCGCCGCCCGCTCCGGAGCGCCTGGCCCAGGAGGTGGCGCTGCTCGCGGCACGCGCCGATGTCCGCGAGGAGCTCGACCGGCTGGCGGCCCACGCCGCTGCCGGCCGGAGCCTGATCACCGCGGGAGGCGCGATCGGCCGCAAGCTCGATTTCCTCTGCCAGGAGCTGAATCGCGAAGCCAATACGCTCTGCTCCAAATCCGCCGATGTCGAGCTGACGCGGATCGGGCTCGATCTGAAGGTCGCAATCGAGCAGTTGCGCGAGCAGGTTCAGAACATCGAATGATGGAGTCGCGCTCAAGGTGACGGCGGGAAACGGGAACGGATATCTGGAGGTGCGGCGGCGGGGCTTGATGCTCGTCCTCTCCTCGCCTTCGGGTGCCGGCAAGACGACGCTCTCGCGCATGCTGCTCGAACGCGACGGCGCATTGGAGATGTCCGTGTCGGTGACGACCCGTCCCAAGCGGCCGGGAGAGGTCTCAGGCGTCGACTATCACTTCATCGAGCCGGACGAATTCAACCTGAAGGTCAATCGCCGCGAGCTGCTCGAATGGGCGAAGGTCTTCGGACATTACTACGGCACGCCGCGGGCACCCGTGGAAATGGCGCTTGCCGCCGGCCGCGATGTCCTGTTCGACATCGACTGGCAGGGAACCCAGCAGCTGAGGGAAAGCGCGCGCGAAGACCTCGTCAGCATCTTCATCCTGCCTCCCTCGACGCGCGAGCTCGAGCGCAGGCTGAAGGCCCGGGCCCAGGACAGCACCGAAGAGGTCGGCCGGCGCATGGCCAAGGCGGCGGATGAGATGAGCCACTGGGCCGAATACGACTACATCATCGTCAATCGCGATCTGGAGCGCAGCCTGGTCCAGGTCCAGGCGGTTCTTCAGGCCGAGCGCCTGCGGCGCGAGCGCCAGATCGGCCTGCATGAATTCGTCAAGGGCCTGCGCGAAGGCCAGTAGATTTCTTCAGCGCTTCCGCCAGCGCCGCGAACTCCGCGATGGTCAACTCCTCCGCGCGCCGGGTCTCATCGATGCCGGCGGCGGCGAGGAGTGCAGCCGGATCGCCGGTCAACGAGCGCAGGCTCTGGCGCAGCATCTTGCGGCGCTGGCCGAAGGCGGCGGCCGTCACCCGTTCCAGACAGGCGGAATCGGCCGGGGCAAGAGGGCGTTCCCGGGGCAGCAGCTCCACGACGCTCGATGTGACCTTCGGCGGCGGGGTGAAGGCCCGGGGCGGGATATCGAACAGGCGGCGGACCCGCCAGCGCCATTGGGCAGCAACCGAAAGGCGCCCATAATCCTTGCGGCGCGGCTCTGCCACGAGCCGATCGGCCACCTCGCGCTGGAACATCAGCACCATCCTCTCGAGGTGTTCCGCGGCGGCGAGCCAGGGCAGGAGGAGGGCGGTCGCGACATTGTAGGGCAGGTTGGCGACGATGCGGCGGGGGGCTCCGCCGAGGCCCGATGCATCGAGCCTCAGCGCGTCGGCGTGGCGGATCTCGAGGCGATC
>DATFRE010000566.1:0-14369 GCA_035263545.1 Dongiaceae bacterium | reverse complement strand
GCGTTACCGGGAGGGCTTCGCTCTCACCGACCCGGGTACCGACCTGACCGGCGCCCTCGACCAGGCCCACTACTGCATCTTCTGCCACCATCAGGGGAAGGATTCCTGCAGCAAGGGGCTGAAGGAGCGCGACGGCAGCTTCAAGAAGAGCCCATTCCAGGTGACCCTCGCCGGCTGCCCGCTCGAGGAGAAGATCTCCGAGATGCACAGCCTGAAGGCCGAGGGCGTGCCTTTGGGCGCGCTCGCCATGATCGTGGTCGACAATCCCATGACCGCGGCCACGGGACACCGCATCTGCAACGACTGCATGAAGGCCTGCATCTACCAGAAGCAGGATCCCGTCGACATTCCCCAGGCCGAGACCCGCACCCTCAAGGATGTGCTGGAGCTGCCCTGGGGCTTCGAGATCTATGGCCTGCTGACGCGCTGGAATCCGCTGAACCTGCGCGAGCCCGTGGCGAAGCCCGCCTCGGGCAAGAAGGTGCTGGTCGTCGGCCTGGGTCCCGCGGGATTCACGCTCTCCCACTACATGCTGAATGACGGCCATACGGTGATCGCCGTCGACGGCCTCAAGATCGAGCCGCTGCCGGCCGAGTTCTCCGGCCGCACGCCGGAGGGCGAGGCCGCAGGCTTCAAGCCGGTCCGCGATATCCGCGAGCTCTACGAGAATCTCGATGCCCGGGTCATGGCGGGCTTCGGCGGGGTGGCCGAATACGGCATCACCGTGCGCTGGGACAAGAACTTCCTCAAGGTCATCCGCCTGCTGCTGGAGCGCCGGCGCCAGTTCACCATGTTCGGCGGGGTGCGCTTCGGCGGCACGCTCACCCTCGAGCAGGCCTTCGCCCTCGGCTTCGACCATGTGGCGCTCTGCCTCGGCGCCGGCAAGCCCACCATTCTCGACATGCCGCACCAGCTGGCGCCGGGCGTGCGCATGGCCTCGGATTTCCTGATGGCGCTCCAGCTGACCGGCGCCGCAAAGAGCGAATCCATCGCCAATCTGCAGCTTCGCCTGCCGGCGGTGGTCATCGGCGGCGGGCTCACCGCCATCGACACCGCGACGGAGGCGCTGGCCTATTACCCGCGCCAGGTGGAGAAGTTCCTCGGGCGCTACGAGACCCTGGTCGCCGAGCGGGGCGAGCAGGCGGTGCGTGCGGGCTGGGGCCCGGTGGAGCTTTCGATCGCCGATGAATTCATCGCCCATGCCCGCGCCATCCGCGCCGAGCGGGCGCGGGCGGCCGCGGCCGTCGAGCTGCCGAAGCTGACCGCGCTCATGGATGGCTGGGGCGGGGTCACCATCGCCTATCGCCGCCGCCTGATCGATTCGCCGAGCTATACGCTCAATCACGAAGAGGTCGAGAAGGCGCTCCAGGAAGGCATCCGCTTTGCCGAGGGGCTGACGCCGACGGAGATCAAGGTCGATGAAGCGGGCCATGCCTCGGCCATCTGCCTGAAGCGCGCCGATGGCAGCATCGCGACCCTGCCGGCCCGCGCCGTTCTGGTGGCGGCCGGCACGCGGCCCAACACGGTGCTCGCCCGCGAGGATGGCGAGCATTTCACCCTCGATGGTCAGTATTTCTCCGCCGTGGATGAGGCGGGCCAGAAGGTGACGCCGGAGCGCCTCGCCAAGCCTGCCCATGTCCATGTGCTGCAACAGATCCGCGAGGATGGCCGCGCCGTCAGCTTCTTCGGCGATCTGCATCCGAGCTTCGCCGGCAATGTGGTGAAGGCCATGGGCGGGGTGAAGCAGGGCTGGCCCATCGTCGCCGGCGCACTCGCGGGGCTCGACCGCCCGGCCTCGCCCGAGGCGCCCCCGGGGTTCGTGGAGCGCATGAACCAACTCTTGCGCGCGCATGTGGTGGCGGTGAATCGCCTCACCCCCACCATCGTCGAGGTGGTGGTGCGCGCACCCCAGGCGGCGCGGAACTTCCACCCCGGCGAGTTCTACCGGCTACAGAATTTCGAGAGCCTCGCAGACCGGATCGAGGGCACGACGCTGGCGATGGAAGGCCTGGCGCTCACCGGTGCCTGGACCGATACGGAGCGCGGGCTGGTGGGCACCATCGTGCTGGAGATGGGCGGCTCCTCCGATCTCTGCATGCTGCTGAGGCCCGGCGAGCCGGTGATCCTGATGGGCCCTACGGGCACGCCCACCGAGACGCCTTCCGGCGAGACGGTGCTGCTGGCGGGCGGCGGCCTCGGCAATGCCGTGCTCTTCTCCATCGGCCGCGCGCTGAAGGCCGCTGGCTCCCGCGTGCTCTACTTCGCCGGCTATAAGCGCCTGCAGGATCGCTACAAGGTCGCCGAGATCGAGGCCGCATCCGATGTGGTGGTCTGGGCCTCGGACGAAGCACCGGGCTTCACCCCCGGCCGCCTCCAGGACAAGGCGATCGCCGCCAATATCGTTCAGGCCATGGTCGCCTATCAGCAGGGCGATCTCGGCCCCAAGGCCATCGACCTCTCGGAGGTCGACCGCATCATCGCCATCGGCTCCGACGGCATGATGGCCGCCGTCGCGCGCGCCCGCCACGGCGTCCTCAAACCCTGGCTCAAGGCCCATCATCACGCCATCGGCTCCATCAACTCGCCGATGCAATGCATGATGAAGGAGGTCTGCGCCCAATGCCTGCAGCGCCATCACGACCCCGCGACGGGCAAGGAGACGATCGTCTTCTCCTGCTTCAATCAGGACCAGCCGCTGGATGCGGTGGATTTCGGCGCGCTGCGCCGGCGCCTCGGCCAGAACGGCGTGCAGGAGAAGCTGACGGCGCTCTGGATCGACCGGTGCCTGCGCCATCTCGGGCGCCGAGGTGCCGCGGCCTGAGCCGCCCTGCGGCCCCCCAACGGGTCGCTCAAGTTCTTCTTTCGAATTCGCTTAGCAAATCTGCGTTGCTCCCCGGCGCCAAAGCTCCATTTTTGACAGCACATTGGAGAGGGAGATCGCCATGGCCGTCGCAGCCGAGAAACTGGAGCCCAGGGTCATCGACCAGGTCGAAGGGGCGCTGACATATCTGGTCGATACGGGTGTCCGGCCCGTGTCCTACAACTACGAGCCGCCGCCGGGCGTGCCCCAGCGCTCGGGAATCTATGCCGAGCACAAGATGCCGGTGATCAATGGGCGCCGCTGGCCCGAGGCGGCCTTCTCTCTCGACCGCCAGGGTTTCCTCTTTCGCCACCACGAGACCGCGGTCCGGGATTTCTACGACCCGGCGCAGGTGGAGCAGGTCTATTACCCCGAGGTCGAGGCGCTTCTGAAGCAGGCGACCGGGCGGAGAAGGTCGTGACCTTCGACCATACGCTGCGCGTCGGGCCGGCCCGCCACAGGAAGGGTCAGCGCGAGCCGGTGCGCCGTGTCCATAACGACTACACGCTGAAATCGGGACCGCAGCGGGTGAGCGACCTGCTGCCTGGGGCCGAGGCGGAGGAGCGCCTGAAGCACCGCTTCGCCATCATCAATATCTGGCGTCCGATCCGTGGGCCCGTCGAGGAGGCCCCGCTCGCCGTCG
The DNA here is from genome assembly GCA_035263545.1 of Dongiaceae bacterium. Classification (GTDB taxonomy): domain Bacteria; phylum Pseudomonadota; class Alphaproteobacteria; order Dongiales; family Dongiaceae; genus DASXQK01. Next base: position 10,866 of record DATFRE010000566.1, on the reverse strand, counting down.
CCGATGCCCGCAGCATCGCCCCGGCCGATCTGATCGCGACCGATTTGCTCTACCCCGACCGCACCGGCGAGACCTATTCCGTCGCCTATAACCCGGCCCATCGCTGGTTCTATTTTCCGGAGATGCGGCGCGAGGAGGTGCTGTTCCTGAAGGTCTATGACTCGGCGACGGATGGCCGGGCGCGCTTCGCCGCCCATACGGCCTTCGACGACCCGACGGGTCCGCGCCTGCCGATCGCGCGGGAGAGCATCGAGACCCGCAGCCTGGTCTTCTTCCCGCCGGAGGGATAGATCCGGTCTCGCTAACCGCGCCAGCGCTTGCCGCGGGCGCGGACCCGCTCGAGGGCGGCGAGGGTTTGGCGGTCCATCTCCGCCAGCGCCCTCCCGCCGGGCTGAGGAGGCGTAGCAGACCCGCCGAAGGCCGCGAGTACGGCGGGCGTCTCTAAGTAGTCCGCGAGGATCGGCTGCAGGAACCGGCGGAACTGCTCGGGCGAACGAGCCTCGGCCGCGGCCAAGGCTGCGTGCCGGGCGGCGGGCAAAGCGGACAGGAAGGCCGCTTCACCCCCCGCCGCGGCCGCGATCAGATCGAGGACCGAGGCCGCCGCGTCATAAGCGAGGAGGTCGATGCCGGCCGCGGCGCCACCGGGCAGCCGGGTGCCGTCGCCCGGCAAGAGAGCCGCGAGGACCGCGTCGAGGAAGGCCGGGCTCATGCGCCGATCTCCCTGGCGCCGATCTCCCTGGCGCCGATCTCCCGGGCCAGATCGTCGGCGAGCTTCAAGGCGAGCGCGCCGATAGTCGAACCGGGATTGACGGCGCCCACGGTGGGAAAGATGCTGCCATCGACGATCCGCAGATCCGCCACGCCATGGCAGCGCCCGCTTGCATCCGTGACGGCGATTGCCGGATCGGGGCCCATGCGGGCCGTGCCCAGAAGATGCCAGCCGGTGAGCGGTGCCAGCGGCACCCGGACCACCCGATGGGCACCGGCGGCGCGCAGCATCTCCTCTGCCCGGTCGAGGCCGAAATCGAGCATGCACCGCGATTCCGCGGAGAGGCGATACTCGACCTTCACGCCGGGAAGGCCGTCGCTCTCCGTCCCCGCGGTCAAGCTGACGCGGTTCTCGGGCTCGGGCAGATCCTCGACCGTGATCAGGACGGCTATGGAATGATGAAACTCCTCGCGCAAGGCGCGGGTCATGGCCTCACCCCAGGGTTGCTCGAGCCGCAGCGCCTGAAGCAGCAGCGCGTTCTCGCGGGTGACCTGGAGGTGGATGCCGCGCTTGAATCCGCGGCTTGCATCGGTCTCGTAAAACTCGTGCGAATAGATGGCGCAGCCGACCGGCCCCGCCGGCCCGTCCATCGCCTCGGCGAACATGCCGCGCGCATAGGCGACCGGGTGGTACATGAGATGGCGGCCCAGCGCCGGGCTCTCGATGCCCGAGGCGAGCAGGAGGCGTGCCGTGCCGATCCCGTTGCCGGCGATGACGACGCATCCCGCCGGCTGCCGGTAGTCGCGGCCATCGGCGCCGCGATAGAGGAGGCCGGTGGCGCGGCCGGCTTCGACCTCACCTGCTGAACGATGGCGCCGGTCCGGAGCTCCACACCGGCGGCCAGCGCGCTCGGCCAATAAGTGAGATCGACCGAGGCCTTGGCGCCGCTCACGCAGCCGATGAGGCAGGGGCCGCAGCGATTGCAGCCGGGCCGGCCGCCATGGCTCTGCGAATTGACGGCGGCGTCGACGGGCCACCAGTGCCAGCCCAGCCGGTCGAAGCCGCGGGCGGCGGTGATGCCGAGGTGGCCGAGGGCGAGCGGCGGCTGGGCGCGGGCGGGTTTCGGCGGATAGGCGGGATCGCCCGCGAGCCCGCTCACCCCCATCATCCGGTCGTTCAGGTCGTAATAGGGCTCGAGGGCGTCATAGCCGAAGGGCCAGTCCTCGCCGACGCCATCCAGGCTGCGGGTCCGGAAATCCGAGGGGTGCCGCCGGGGGAAATGCGCCGCCCAGTTGATCGTCGAGCCGCCCACCCCGTTCCACATCAGGGGCTTCAGCGCCGAGCCGGAATCATCGATGGCATAGTCGGCGGAAAAGGGATTGCCGCCGGCTTTGAGGCGCAGATTGGGCGACGAGGCCCAGGCACCCACGGCCGCGCGCTGCCATTGCCGGCTCCTGGCCGGCATGGCGGCGCGATCGACCCACCCGCCGCGCTCGAGGCAGAGGATGCGAAGCCCCGGTGCCTGCTCGGCCAGCCTGGCCGTGAAGGCGCCGCCCGCGAAGCCCGCGCCCACCACGGCCACATCCACCGGTTCGCAGCTCAACCCCTCGGCCATGCCCCCTCGCTCTCTCGATCCCTGCCATTGGATGCATATCGGCTGCGCCTCTCACAAGCGGAGAGCGGCGGCCCGCCGCCCGGCGGCGCGGTTCCCTTTGAAAGAAAAACTATCAGCACCCGGCAGACCTACTTCCTTGTGAGTCCCGCAGGCGCGCCAGATAATTCATCATGTGCGTGATGCGCCCCGAGGTGCAGCTATGACTCGAATCACCGGCCTGCTGATCGTGGTCACCGCGCTTCTGCTCGCCATCGGCGGCGCCCTGGGCTATCTGATGCCGAGCCCGTGACGGGCGGCGCCACGTCGCCGGCCCGCCCCATGAGGCCATCCGGCGCTTGACCGCGTCGGCGGGTCTGGGTAGCATTCGATTTATAGCGCCGATTTGAACTCAGCTTGCGGGCGCTTAAAAAATGCAGCTAAAGCGAGGCGGTCCCGCCAGCTTGCGCTGCGCGGGGTTTTTTCTGCCGGCATTGTCATGCCGGCGCGGCCCCGGCAGTCCTGGCGGTGACGCCTCGGAACCCTGATGCAGGAGAACCGAGCGATGCTCATTCGCCGCTTGCACGCCGTCGAGAAGCCTGACCAGCCCGCCACGCTGGCCCGGCCACAAACCGCCATCTCCACTGCCGAGCCGCTTCTACCGTTGCGGAAGCTGCCGCCACTGAACGCGCTACGCAGCTTCGAGGTCGCGGCGCGCTGCAGCAGCTTCACCAAGGCGGCCGCCGAGCTTCTGGTGACGCCCGCCGCGGTGGGGCAGCAGGTCCGCCAGCTCGAGGATTTCATGGGGGTCAAGCTGTTCCGCCGCGAGAACCGCGCGCTCGTGCTGACTCCCGCCGGAGAGGCCTGCCTGCCGGGCATCCGCGAGGGCTTCGCCCAGCTTGCCGCGGCCGTCAGCCTGGCCAAGCCGCAGAACAAGGCGGGGCGCATGACCGTCAGCGTGGCGCCCTCCTTCGCCGCCAAGTGGTTGCTGCCGCGGCTGCACGACTTCGAGCTTCGCCATCCCGAGATCGACGTGCATGTCGATGCCTCCATGCCGATCGTCGATCTCCGGGACGGCAGCATCGATGTCGCGATCCGCTACGGCTCCGGCCAGTATCCGGGCTTGCGCGTCGAACGGCTGCTCGGTGAGGAGGTGATCCCGGTTTGCAGCGCCGCCTTGCGCGACGGCGAACGGCCGCTCGGAAGACCCCAGGACCTCGTGGAGCATACGCTGCTGCACGACGACAGCCCGGACAATGATCCGAGCTGCCCGACCTGGCCCATGTGGCTGCGCGCCGCCGGCGTTCGCGGCGTCGACGGGATTCGCGGGCCCCATTTCAGCCAGTCGAGCCTGGTGCTGGAGGCAGCTGTACTGGGGCGCGGCGTCGCGCTTGCCAAAGCCACCATCGCCGCGAACGACCTCGCCGCCGGCAGGGTGGTTCGTCTGTTCGAGATGAGCGTGCCCCTCGCCTTCGCCTACTACCTCGTCTATCCGGAAAGCGCCGGCCAGTCGCCGAAGGCGACGGCCTTCCGGCAATGGCTCTTCGAGCAGGTGGGACGGGGATAGCCGGCGCGGACCATGGGCCGTGTTCCGTGCCCTGGGCGCATGTTCTAAGCTGCGGCCGGCGGGATCTCTCCGCCGGAGGAGAGCGGGATGAAAGCGCGGATCAAGTTCGTCGAGAATGTCACCTTCCTTGCCGAATCGGGCACCGGCCATGCAATGGTGATCGACGGCGCGCCTGCCGAGGGCGGGCGTAATCTCGGGCCCCGGCCCCTGGAGCTGCTGCTCATGGGGCTCGGCAGCTGCACGGCGTTCGACGTCGTCCTGATCCTGCGCAAGGGGCGCGAGGCAGTGACGGATTGTGTGGTCGAGGTGGAGGCCGAGCGGGCCGCGACCGATCCCAAGGTCTTCACCCGCATCCATATGCACTACCGCGTTTCCGGCCGCGGCCTGGCACCGGCCAAGGTCGAGCGGGCCATCGCGCTGTCGGCGGAAAAGTACTGCTCCGCCTCGGCCATGATGAGCAAGACCGCCACCATCACCCATGACTGGGAAGTGGTGGAGGAGACAGCTGCGGAGGCCGTGAAGACTTGAACGCGAGCGCCGGTTGATTCCCCCCATCAAGGGGGCGGGGGAAAACTGGGACTGTCGCCTGTCTCCTAGCTGCGACGTTGCTGTCGCAAACGGAGCAGCGGCTGTCGCGGCGGATATGGTCGATTCGAGGGTGAATTCCTAGATTTCAGCCATGCCCAAACCCGGCTCCACATTGCTCATCGCCTGCGGCGCGCTCGCCCGCGAAATCGTCGCGCTGAAGCGCGCCCATGGCTGGGATTGCCTGGATGTGACCTGCCTGCCGGCGATCTGGCACAACCGGCCGGAGAGGATTCCCGGCGGGGTGCGGCGCAAGATCCGGGCCGGGCGCAAGACCCATGAACGCATCCTGGTGGTCTATGGCGATTGCGGCACCGGCGGCGAGCTCGACCGGGTGCTGGCGGAGGAGGGGGTGGAGCGGATCGAAGGCCCGCACTGCTACCAGTTCTATACGGGCAGAGTGGATTTCGAGGCGCTCATGGAGCACGACCCGACCTGCTTCTTCCTGACCGACTACATGGTGCGGCATTTCGACCGGCTGATCATCCAGGGCCTGGGGCTCGACCGGTATCCGGAGCTGCGCGACGACTATTTCGGCAACTACACGCGTCTCATTTATCTCGCCCAAACAGATGACCCGAAGCTGAAGCAGAAGGCGGAAGCCGCCGCCGCCCGGCTTGGCCTTGCCTTCGATTGCCGGCTGACGGCATATGGCGAGCTCGAAGGCTTCATCGATAGAGCCGTGAATCAAACCGACAAGGAAGCAGGGAGCGCCCATGGCGCAGCTGATCGTCGTCTATTGGCGTGACATCCCGGCTCAGGTGATCGTCAAGCGCGGCCGCGCCACCGCCAAGCGCCAGCTCGCCGAGCGCTTCGAGCAGGCGATCGACCGGGCGGCGATGCGGGCCAATCTTCGCGATACGGATTCTTATCTCGCCGAGTGGCGTCGCGCCGAGCCGGTGGATTGCGGCGATGATCTCGAGGCCGAGGCCGCCACCGCAGCGCTGCGGCTGGAGACGGATTACGACGAGGCGCGGCTGAAGCGGCTCGTCGACAATGGCGGCAACGCCTGAGCGCCGGGCGCAGGGATTCTCGATGAGCCACAAGTCGAACGGACGGCTCGAAGCGCTGCTGCGCAGCGGTGCCTTCGTCATGACGGCCGAGACCTCGCCCCCCGATGCCGCGGCCCAGTCAGCGGTGATGGAGCGCGCCGGCTGCCTGAAGGGCCTGGCCGACGCGGTGAATGTCACCGATGGCGCCGGGGCCAAAGCACATATGTCGGCCTTCGCCTGCGCTGCCGTCCTCGCCCAGCACGGCGTCGAGCCGGTACTGCAATTCACGGTGCGCGACCGCAATCGCCTGGCGCTCCAGGGCGATCTCATCGGTGCTGCGACCTTCGGCATCCCCAATATCCTCTGCCTCCATGGCGACGATCCCAAGAGCGGCGATCAGCCAGAGACCCAGGCTGTTTACGACATCGACAGCCGCAGCCTTATGGCGACGGCCCATCGCCTGCGCGAGCAGGGCACCCTGCCTTCGGGGCGTGCCGTCTCGCCGCCGCCGCGGCTCTTCATCGGCGCGGCCGACGCGCCCCATGAACCGAAGCCTGGCTGGAAGCCGGAAGCCCTCAAGGGCAAGATCGAGGCCGGGGCGGACTTCATCCAGACTCAATACTGCTTCGATCTCGCTCTGCTGCGCCGCTATCTGGCGCGGCTTCGCGATCACGGACTTCTGGAGCGGCTCTTCGTCATCGTCGGCATCGGGCCCATCGCCTCGGCCAAATCAGCGCGCTGGATGAACGAGAATCTCTTCGGGGTGAATATCCCGGAGGGCATCGTCGCGCGGCTGGAGAGCGCCAGCGACCCGCGGGCCGAGGGCCGCAAGATCTGCGTCGAGCTGTTGCAGGAGCTGGCGGAGATCGAGGGCGTGGCCGGCGCACATCTGATGGCGCCGCGCCAGGAAGAGACCATCGCCGAGGCCATCGCCGAGTGCGGCCTTCTGAAGAACCGGCGGGCGGCGTGATCATGCCTCGCTGCCCGGCTCTCTGATGTATTCCGTCCGTCTCTTTTCCGTTCGTCATTCCCGCGGCCTCGAGCGGCTCTACAACGCGCTCGAATCCGGGCTGATCCGCATGGCACCACTGCTGAAGCGGATCGGATACGAACGGCTGGAGAAGCCCGTCGCCGCGGTCGAGCGGGGATTGAAGGGGTTTTTCTTCGACTGCCAGATGTGCGGGCAGTGCGCGCTCTCCTCGACCGGCATGTCCTGCTCGATGAACTGCCCGAAGAATCTGCGCAACGGCCCCTGCGGTGGCGTGCGCGACAATGGCCATTGCGAGGTCAAGCCCGAGATGAAGTGCGTCTGGGTACAGGCCTGGGAGGGCTCGCGGCACATGGCCAAGGGCGGCGCGATCCTCGAAGTGCAGAAACCGGTGGACCACCGCCTCAAGGGCTATTCCTCCTGGCTCAAGGTGGTCCGGGACAAGACCGAGCCTCCATCCGCGCCTGCCAAGAAACCCGCAGCCAAACCGGCCTCCGACAAGGTGATGGCGGACAAGCCCCTGGCCGACAAGCCCCCTGTGGCTCCGAGCGCGCCGTGACGCCCCAGCGCTACGTCGATCCGGCCGATCCCCTGCCGCCGCTGCCGGGCCACAGCTCCCGCGGGCGGCTCGAGCGCGTGCTGCGCGAGGGGAAGTTCGCTGTCACCTCCGAGCTCAACCCGCCGGACTCCGCCGATCCGCAGGAGGTCTACGACCGCGCCCTCGTCCTCTCCGAGGTCTGCGACGCCATAAATGCCACCGATGCCTCGGGCGCCAATGTGCATATGTCCAGCGTTGGCATTTGCGGTTTATTGACTCGAGCGGGCTATGCCGTGGTCATGCAAATCTCCTGCCGCGACCGCAATCGCATTGCGATCCAGGGCGACGTGCTGGGTGCGGCAGCCATGGGGGTGCAGAACATCCTCTGTCTCACCGGCGACGGCGTGCAGGCGGGCGATCAACCCCAGGCCAAGCCCGTCTTCGATCTCGACAGCAGTTCGCTGCTGGAGACCATCCGCTGCATGCGCGACAAGCGGATGTTCCTGTCGGGACGCAAGATCACCGTGCCGCCGCAGGTCTTCCTGGGGGCGGCCGCCAATCCCTTCGCGCCGCCCTATGACTATCGCCCGCTGCATCTGGCCAAGAAGATCGCCGCCGGGGCCCAGTTCATCCAGACTCAGTATTGCTACGACATGCCGTTGCTGGAGCGCTTCATGGCCAAGGTGCGCGAGCAGCGGCTGCATGAGAAATGCTACATCCTGGTGGGCGTGGGGCCGCTCGCCACCGCCCGCGGCGCGCGCTGGATGCGCGCCAATGTGCCGGGCATCCATATTCCCGATCCAGTCATCGCCCGGATCGAGGGAGCGAAGGACCAGAAGCTCGAAGGCAAGAAGATCTGCATTGAGCTGATCCAGCAGATCCGCGAGATCGAAGGCGTGGCCGGCGTTCATGTGATGGCTTATCGCCAGGAAGAGCTCGTCTCGGACATCATTACGTCATCCGGCATCATGAGAAATCGCGCGCCGCGCCGTGCGGCCAGGGAAAGGATTGGTTAGAACATGACCGACACCGTCATCTCCTCGGCGACCAAGGAGGTCGTCATCGGCTTCGAGCGTCCCTTCGTGCTCATCGGGGAGCGCATCAATCCCACGGGCCGCAAGCTGCTGGCCGCCGAGATGGCGGCCGGCGACTACAGCCGCGTCCAGTCCGACGCGCTGGCCCAGGTCGCGGCCGGGGCCAACATGCTCGATGTCAATGCCGGAATTCCGCTGGCCGACGAGCCGAAGATCCTGGCCGAGGCGATCCAGCTCGTGCAGTCGCTGACCGACGTGCCGCTTTCCATCGATTCCTCCATCGTTGCCGCGCTCGAGGCGGGGCTTGCCGTCTACAAGGGCAAGCCTCTGCTCAACTCCGTCACCGGCGAGGAGGAGCGGCTGGAGAGCGTGCTGCCGCTGGTGAAGAAATACGGGGCCGCCGTCGTCGCCATCTCCAATGACGAGACCGGCATCTCCGAGGATCCTGACGTGCGCTTCGAGGTGGCGAAGAAGATCGTCCAGCGCGCCGCGGATCACGGCATTCCCTATTCCGATATCGTCGTCGATCCACTGGTCATGCCGGTCGGCGCCCTCAATCAGGCGGGACGCAGCGTCTTCCATCTGATCCGCCGGCTCCGGGAGGAGTTGAAGGTCAACACCACTTGCGGTGCCTCCAATTTCAGCTTCGGCCTGCCCAACCGCCACGGCCTCAACGCTGCGTTTCTTTCCATGCTGATCGGTGCGGGCATGACCTCGGCCATCACCAATCCGCTCCATGCGGAGGAGATGACGGCGATCCTCGGCGCCGACGTCGCCATGGGCCATGATGAGAATTGCATGCGCTGGATCCAGAAGTTCCGCGAGCCGCTGGCCGAGGGCGAAGAGGGTGCCCGGGGCCGCCGGGAAGGCCGCCGCCGCCGTGCCTGATCCTGCAGCACCCGGTGCGGCGGGCAAGCCCGACGCGCTCGTCGTCTTCATGCCCTCGGGCCGGCGCGGCCGGTTCCCGCTGGGCACGCCGCTGCTGCAGGCGGCGCGCAGCCTCGGTGTCGACATCGATTCGGTCTGCGGTGGCCGCGGGATCTGCGGGCGTTGTCAGATCGAGATTGCCGAGGGCGAATTCGCCAAGCTGGGAGTGACCTCCGCGGCGGACCATCTCTCCGCCTTCGGCGCCATCGAGAAACGCTACGCCGAGCGGCGCAGCCTGATGCCGGGCCGGCGCCTCTCCTGCTCGACCCTGCTCTACGGCGATGCCGTCATCGACGTGCCGTCGGAGAGCCAGGTGCATCGCCAGGTCGTGCGCAAGCGGGCCGAGATGCGCAATATCGAGCTCGATCCCGTGGTCCGGCTCCACTATGTCGAGGTGGCCGAGCCGGACATGCACGACCCGGCCGGCGACCTCCAGCGCCTGGAGAAGGCGCTGCGCGAGCAGTGGGGCATGAAGGGCCTCGACACCGATCTGCGTGCCATCCAGGGGCTGCAGAAGGCGCTGCGCCAGGGCGAGTGGAAGGTCACCGTCGCCATCCACTACGGACGCCAGATCACCGCGGTCTGGCCGGGTTTCCATGAGAAGGTCTATGGACTTGCGGTCGACATCGGCTCGACCACCATCGCCGGCCATCTCTGCGATCTCGCCAGCGGCGAGGTGGTGGCCTCCGCCGGTCTCATGAATCCGCAGATCCGGTTTGGCGAAGATCTGATGAGCCGGGTCAGCTATGTGATGATGAATCCCGGCGGCGATGCCGAGATGACAAAGGCGGTGCGCGAGGCGATCAACGTGCTCGCCACGAATGTCGCCAAGGAGGCGGGGATCGGGCTCAGGGAGATCCTCGAGGTCACCTTCGTCGGCAATCCGATCATGCACCACCTGCTCCTCGGCATAGATCCGACGGAGCTGGGCGGAGCACCCTTCGCGCTCGCTACCGACGGCGCGATCACCATCTGGGCCTCGGAGATCGAGCTCCGGGTCCATCCCAATGCCCGGATCTTCGTGCTGCCCTGCATCGCCGGCCATGTCGGCGCCGATACCGCCGGCGTCATCCTTTCGGAAGCGCCGCACCAGTCCGACGAGATGACCCTCATCGTCGATGTCGGCACCAATGCGGAGATCGTGCTCGGCAACCGTCACAAGCTGCTCGCGGCCTCGAGCCCGACGGGCCCCGCCTTCGAGGGCGCCCAGATCTCCTGCGGCCAGCGTGCGGCACCCGGCGCCGTGGAGCGGGTGCGCATCGATCCGGAGACCCTCGAGCCGCGCTTCAAGGTCATCGGTTCGGACAAATGGTCGAACGAGCCTGGCTTTACCGAGGAGACGGCGAGGACCGGGATCACCGGGGTGTGCGGCTCCGGCATCATCGAGGCTCTGGCGGAGATGTTCCTCGCCGGCATCATTACCCAGGACGGGGTGATCGACGGCAGGCTTGCCGCCCGTTCCCCGCGGGTCCAGCCGGAGGGGCGGACCTTTTCCTACCTGCTTCATGACGGCCAGCCGGTACTGCGCATCACGCAGAACGATGTCCGGGCGATCCAGCTCGCCAAGGCGGCGCTCTATGCCGGCGCCCGGCTGCTCATGGACCATCTCGAGATCGACCAGCTCGACCGCATCACCCTGGCCGGGGCCTTCGGCAGCCATATCGATGTCAAATACGCGATGATCCTCGGCATGATCCCGGATTGTGATCTGGCCAAGGTCGGATCGGCAGGGAACGCAGCGGGAACGGGGGCGCGAATTGCGCTGCTCAACATGAAGTCCCGGGCGGAAATCGCCCGGGTCGTCAAGCAGGTGGAGAAGATCGAGACTGCCGTGGAGCCCAAATTCCAGGAGCATTTCGTCGAAGCCATGGCGATTCCCCATAAAACACGGCCCTATCCGCATCTTTCGGCTGTTGTGCGCTTGCCAGCGCCCAA
>DATFRE010000565.1:0-10551 GCA_035263545.1 Dongiaceae bacterium | reverse complement strand
CCCTCGACCTGATGGTCGCCGTCGCGCGGGAGGGCGTGGCCGCGGGGCATCGGGGCATGCTCTGGGAGGTCCTGAACACCAACGCACGGGCCCGCGCATTCTACCGCCGCCTGGCCGAGGAAAGCGACGAGGCGATCGTCGTCAATTGTGCCGATGACGACTTCCACCGGCTGGCGGCGGAGGGGGTGGCGATTACGGGCTAGGGCGCCCCCGGCGCACGGCTTCGCGATGGGCGATATAGAGCCCGCTGGCGACGACGATGGCAGCACCCAGCCAGACGAAGCGGTCGGGGATCTGGCCCCAGATCGCATAGCCGAAGGCGGCGGCGACCAGGAGCGCCGAGTATTCGAAGGGTGCCACCAGGGAGACCGGCGCCAGGCGATAGGCCTCGGTCAGCGCCATCTGGGCGATCCCGCCCAGAAGCCCGATCGAGATAAGGCAGACCAGCATCAGGGGCGTGGGCGTCGCCCATTGCCAGGGCAGGCTCGCAGCGCCGAGCAGGGCGGCTGAGACCGTGTAGTAGAAGGCCATGGTCGCGGCCGGCTCCCGCGTCGCCACCTTGCGGATCTGGATCATAGCCACGGCGTAGAGCGCGGCACTCGACAGCGGGACCAAAGCGATGGGCCCGAAGACCCCGCTTCCCGGCCGGGTAATGACCAGGATTCCGATGAAGCCGGCCCCGACCGCGCTCCAGCGCCGCCAGCCGACCTTCTCTCCCAGCATCGGCACCGAGAGGCCGGTGAGAAAGATGGGCGCGGAAAGGCCGATGGCGACCACATCGGCAAGCGGCATCACGGCGAAGGCATAGAAGGTGAGCGCCATGCTGGTGACGCCGGTGATGGCCCGCACGATATGCTGCCGGACATAGCGCGTGCGCAACACCGAGAAGCCGCCGGCGCGGCGGATGAAGAAGAACAGGGGAATGAAGGCGAAGGTGTTGCGAAAGAAAATGATCTGGCCGATGGGCTGCTGCTCCGAAGCCAGCTTCACCAGGGCGTCCATGAGGCCGAAGACCAGGACGCAGAGCAGCATGGAAAGGATGCCCCGAAGGGCATCGCGCCGCTCGGAGAAGGCTGCAGTCTCGCTCACGAAGATGATCCCGAGGGAAGGGGTAGTGGAGTCGGAGATTAGCGGAAAAAAGCCGCCGATCTATGGTGCCTTCGCGCAGGGGAGCCATGCATCGCGCCGCGGCCCGATACCGGTATCGCAGACCGCCTTTTTGGGGTGATTTCGGGGCTTGGCGCCTTCCCGGGGATACCCTAGATTCCGCCGGCACGGCGGAAAACCAAGGGCCGGCGGGGAGTCTAGGATTTTGGCGGATATTGCAGCGGTCGAAGCCCGCGCAGTCACGAAGATTTTTGGCGCCGGAGCGGAGGGCGTGCGGGCCCTCGACGACGTCTCGGTCGCCATCCGGCAGAACGAATTCTTCACGCTTCTGGGCCCGTCGGGCTGCGGCAAGACCACGCTGCTGCGCCTGATCGCGGGTTTCGAGCAGCCGAGTTCCGGGGAGATCCTGCTCAAGGGCAGCCCGGTCGAGCATCTGCCGCCCTATCAGCGGGCGGTCAACACGGTCTTCCAGAGCTACGCGCTCTTCCCCCATATGACGGTCGCGCAGAACATCTCCTTCGGCCTGGAGATGCGCGGCGCTCCCAAGGAGAAGACGGGCAGCGTGGTCGAGGAGATGCTGGCCCTGGTCAAGATGACCGGGCTCGGCAACCGGAGGCCCTCCCAGCTCTCGGGCGGCCAGCAGCAGCGCGTCGCGCTCGCGCGTGCTCTCGCCAATCATCCCGAGGTGCTGCTGCTGGACGAGCCGCTCTCGGCCCTCGATCTGAAGCTGCGCCAGGAGATGCGCAGCGAGCTCAAGAACCTGCAGCGGCGCACCGGCATCACCTTCGTCTTCGTGACCCATGACCAGGAGGAGGCGCTCACCATGAGCGACCGGATCGCGGTCATGAGCAAGGGCAAGATCCAGCAGCTCGGCGCGCCGCTCGACATCTACGAGCGGCCCGTGAACCGCTTCGTGGCGGATTTCATCGGCGACACGAATTTCATCGAGGCGGCGGTCGATGGCCGCGAGGGAGATTTCGTGCATTGCCGGGTGGAGGGCGGCCTCGACTTCCTGGCCCATCCGACCGGCAATCCGGCGCCCGGCGCCAAGGTGACCCTCGCGGTGCGCCCGGAGAAGATCCTGCTCAAGGCCGGCGGCGGCCTCGGCACAGTCGCCCAGACCGTCTATGTCGGCACCGACACTAACTACGAGATCCGGCTCAGCGACAGCCTGCGCCTCAATGTCCGGGTCCAGAACGCCATGGACGGGCGCGCGCAATTCGCCATCGGCGACAAGGTCGGCATCGATGTGCCGCCGGGTGCCGCCCGCATGCTCGTGGACTGAGATCCTGCCATGTCCGTCGCAACCCTCCCCGCCGAATCCACCCCCGCTTCCGAGCGCGTCGCCAGGGCCCAGGCCATTGCTCGAAAGCGCTGGCTTCGAACGCGCTGGGGGCTCTCGGCCCCTGCGCTCGTCATCATTGGCCTCTTCGGCATCCTGCCGCTGATGATCATGGTGATCTATTCCTTCCTCGAGGCGGGCGAATATGGTGGCGTCGTCTGGAACTTCTCGACCGACGCCTATGTCTCCTTCCTGTTCCAGCGCGACATCTTCGATGGCACGCTCGCCTTCTCGCCCGACTATCTCATCATCTATCTGCGCTCGATCGCGCTTGCGTTCGCCACCACGGTGATCTGCCTGGCGCTGGGCTTCCCCACCGCCTATTTCATGGCGACCCGCCCCCCGCACCGGCGCCAGATGTGGGTCTTCCTGATCACGATCCCCTTCTGGTCGAACCTTCTCGTGCGCACGCTCGCGGTCATGCTGATCATCCGCGACGAGGGGCTGGTCAATGATTTGCTGATCTGGCTGGGCATCATCGATAAGCCCATCGTCCTGCTCTACACCAACTTCGCCACCATGCTGGGCCTGCTCTACAGCTTTCTGCCCTTCATGGTCCTGCCGCTCTATGCCAGCCTGGAGAAGATGGATTTCCGCCTGGTCGAGGCGGGCTTCGACCTCTACGCCACCCGCGGCAAGGTGCTGCGCCGGATCATCATTCCGCTGGCCAGGCCCGGCATCGTCGCTGGCTGCCTGCTGGTTTTCATTCCGGCCATCGGCGCCTATGTCACGCCCCTCATCCTGGGCGGCGGCAAGCATCTGATGATCGGCGCCCTGATCGCGCTCCAATTCGGCTCCTCGCGCAACTGGCCGCTGGGCTCGGCCCAGGCCCTGATCCTCATGGTCGGCGTGATGATCGCGCTCCTCTTCTACGTGCGCAGCGCCACCGGAAAGGCCCAGGCGCTTCATGGTTGAGAGATCGCATCATGGTTGACGGCACGATGACCGCGAATCCCGATCTGCCCGCCGTGACCGCCACGCAAGGCCACCGGCCGCGCAAGGCCCTCGACCTGCGCTATCAGCCGGGCTTCGGCACCATCGCGATCTGCTGCATGGTGATGCTCTATGCGCCGATCCTGGTGCTGGCGATTTTCTCCTTCAACGGCGGCCCCTTCGTGACGCGCTGGGGCGGCTTCGGCCTCAACTGGTATCTGCATGCCTTCGAGAACGAGGGCTTCCATGACGCCGCATTCACCACGCTCAAGATCTCCATCACCGCCACCATCGTCTCGACCCTGGTCGCCACTGCGGCGGCGCTGGCGACCACCCGCACCCGGCGCTGGCCCGGGCAGACGGCCTCCTTCATCGTCGTCAACCTGCCGCTGATGGTGCCGGAGATCATCACCGCCGTAGCGAGCCTCTCCTTCTTCGCGCTGCTCGCCTCCGTCGCCCATATCAATCTCGGGCTCGGCAATCTGATCCTGGTCCATACGGTCTTCTGCATCCCCTTCGCCTATATGCCGATCCGCGCCCGGCTCGAGGATATGGACCTGACCCTGGAGCAGGCGGCGGCGGACCTCTATGCGACGCCCTGGAAAGCCTTCAAGCGCGTGACCTTGCCGCTGCTGATGCCGGGCATAAGCGCCGGGGCTGCTCTTGCCTTCATCGTTTCCTTCGACGATTTCACCATCACCCAGCTCGTGGCAGGCCCGGGCCAGACCACCCTGCCGCTCTATATCTGGGATCAGACGCGCCGGCCGCTTACGCCGGAGATCAATTGCATGAGTACAATTCTTTTGGGCGTTTCCGTCATCTTTGTGACACTATCCTTTCTCATTGCGAGAAGGCGTCGCACGTAAGAAACGACCCCTTCAACGACCACATACGGGAGACACAAATGAAAATGCGAATGCTGGGGTTGGCCGGAGCCGCCGCCCTCATGATGTCGGCCAGCGCGGCGATGGCCGCCGGTGGCGAACTCCACATCTACAACTGGGGCGACTACACCAATCCGAAGCTGATCGAGAAATTCCAGAAGGAGACCGGCATCAAGGTCACCCTCGACGGCTATGATTCGAACGAGACGATGCTGGCCAAAGTGCGGGCCGGCGGCACGGGCTATGACATCGTCGTGCCCTCCGACTACACCGTGAAGATCATGATCGAGGATGGCCTCCTGGCGGAGACCCATCCGAACCAGATGCCGAACTTCAAGAACGTCAAGCCGCAGTTCGTCGACATCTATTGGGACAAGGGCCGCAACTACACCGTGCCCTGGCAGTTCGGCACCACGGCCTTCGCCGTCAATACGGCGAAGTACAAGGGCGACATCGACACCTATGGCATCCTGTTCTATACGCCGGACGCCCTCAAGGGCCGCATCAACATGCTGGACGACGAGAACTCGGTGATCCACGCCGCCGAGCGCTATCTCGGCCTGCCGCGCTGCGGGGGCGACCCGGCCAATCTGAAGAAGGTCTACGACCTGCTCAACAAGTCGAAGCCCGACTGGCGGACCTTCAGCTATGACACCATCACCAAGATGACCTCGGGCGATGTCGATGTGACCCAGACCTGGAACGGCGCCGCTTTCCGCATGCGCAAGCAGGTGCCGACGGTCAAATACGCCTATCCCAAGGAAGGCATCGAGGGCTGGATGGACAATGTGGCGGTGCTGAAGGACGCGCCGAACATGGAGAACGCCAAGGCCTTCCAGAACTTCATCATGGACCCGGAGAACGCGGCTCTCATCTCCGCCTATGCCGGCTATGACAACGGCATCGAGGGCGCGAACAAGTTCCTGCCGGCCGACTTCGCCCAGTCGCCGGAGATCAAGATGCCGGCAGGCGGACCGACGCCGGAGTTCGTGCAGCCCTGCCCGAAGGACGTGCTCGAGATGTACAACAAGATCTGGACCAATCTGCGCAAGTAAGACCCGCCGTCTTTGGCGGATACGCGATAGGGGAGGCCTTCCGGGGCCTCCCCTTTCCTTTGAGCTTGGCCCCGGGCACAGCCTGTCCGTTTCGTAACGCCGAGACGCGTTGACAGCCGTCACGGCGGGAGGTAAAGCCCGACAAGAGCGAGGCGCCGGAACGCGAAGGTCGGGCGCAGCGGCAACCGAACGAAACCTCAGGTGCGCCCATGCGCTGGTCTTCGCCGACCATCTCTGCCATTCCCCGAGGGGTGGTGCCGAACCGATGGGACCTGCTGGCCGTCCCGCTGGTCCTCAGCATTTTTTTCCTGTTCGCCGCCGGCGCCCATGAGATGACAGGTCCGCTCACGGCCCCCCAGGGCGGCGAGCTCTCCCTCGATCCCTCTCATCTGCCTTATTACGCGCTGCGCACCACGCTCAGGATGATGATCGCGATGGCGGGGTCGCTGATCTTCACCTTCACCTATGCCACTGCGGCGGCCAAGAGCCGACGCGCCGAGGTGATCCTGGTGCCGGTGCTGGACGTGCTGCAGTCGGTGCCGGTGCTGGGCTATGTCTCCTTCACCGTCACCTTCTTCCTGGCGCTCTTTCCCGGCAATGTGCTGGGCGCCGAGTTCGCCGCCATCTTCGCCATCTTCACCAGCCAGGCCTGGAACATGGCCTTCAGCTTCTACCAGTCCCTGCGCACCGTGCCGAAGGATCTGGAGGAGGTGAGCCGGAGCTTCCGCTTCTCCGCCTGGCAGAAGTTCTGGTTCCTGGAGGTGCCCTTCGCCATCCCGGGGCTGATCTGGAACATGATGATGTCCATGTCCGGCGGCTGGTTCTTCGTCGTCGCCTCTGAGGCGATCGCGGTCGGGAGTCATACCGTGCGCCTGCCGGGCATCGGCTCCTATGTGTCGCTCGCCATCGAGCAGAAGAATCTGGGCGCCATCGGTTGGGCGCTGCTCACCATGGCGGTCGTGATCCTGGCCTATGACCAGTTCTTCTTCCGCCCTCTGGTGGCCTGGACCGACAAGTTCCGCTCCGATCTCGGCCCCGGGCAGGAAGTGCCCCAATCCTGGCTTCTGCAGCTCTTTCGCCGGGCAAGGCTGCTGAACACCGCCTTCGACCCCGTCGCCCGGCAGCTGCGCCGGATCGCCACCTGGCCGGGTCCACGCCTGTGGAGCGGGCCGGGGCGGCCGGCGCCCAGGAGCATGCGCTGGTTGGGCGAAGCGCTGTGGTATGCCGCCGTGGCGGCAGTCACGGGCCTCCTGCTCTGGCAGGCGGTCGTCACAGTGTCCGGCCGGCTCGGCTGGCATGATCTCGAGACCGCCGCCGGCCTGGGCGCCCTCACCATGATCCGCGTCGTCATCCTGATCGCGCTGGCGACGGCGGTCTGGCTGCCGCTGGGCGTGCTGATCGGCCTCAAGCCGCGCCTCGCCCAGATGGTCCAGCCTATCGCCCAGTTCCTCGCCGCCTTCCCCGCCAACCTGCTCTTCCCCGTCGCGGTCGTGGGCATCGTGCGCTTCAGCCTCAACCCCGATGTGTGGCTGAGCCTGCTGATGATCCTGGGCGCCCAGTGGTACATCCTCTTCAACGTCATCGCCGGCGCCAGCGTCTATCCCAACGACCTCCGGGATGCGGCGGCGAATCTCAGGATCGGCGGCTGGCAATGGTGGCGCCAGGTGCTTCTGCCCGGGGTCTTCCCCTATTACATCACCGGGGCGGTGACCGCCTCGGGCGGCTGCTGGAACGCCAGCATCGTGGCCGAGTATGTGAGCTGGGGTAACACGCACTTGCAGGCCCACGGGCTGGGCGCCTACATCGCAGCCGCGACCAATGCCGGCGATTTCCCCCATATCATCCTGGGGATCGCGGTGATGTCGGTTTATGTCATCCTGTTCAACCGGATACTCTGGCGTCCGCTCTACGGCATGGCCGAGCGGCGCTTCCGCCTCGACTGAGGCAGAGAGGAGCTTCCCCATGGCGGCCGGACAGACTTTGATCGACGTGCGCGATGTTCGTCAGGCCTTCCCCCGGCCCTCGGGTGCCGAGCGCGTCGTCATCGACAAGGTCAACATGTCGCTGCGCGAGCGCGAGATCGTGGGCCTGCTCGGCCGCTCCGGCTGCGGGAAATCGACGCTGCTGCGCATCGTCGCCGGCCTAGCCCATGCCAGCGCCGGCGAGGTGGTCTATCTCGGCAAGCCCATCGACGGGCCGGCCGAGGGGATCGCCATGGTCTTCCAGACCTTTGCCCTCTTCCCCTGGCTGACGGTGCTGGAGAATGTCGAAGCGGGGCTCGAGGCGCAGGGCGTGCCCGAGCGCGAGATGCGCAAGCGCGCGCTTGCGGCCATCGACCTGATCGGCCTCGACGGCTTCGAATCCGCCTATCCGCGCGAGCTCTCCGGCGGCATGCGCCAGCGCGTGGGACTCGCCCGCGCCCTCGTGGTCAACCCCGCGGTGCTGCTGATGGATGAGCCCTTCTCGGCGCTGGATGTGCTGACGGCCGAGACGCTGCGCACCGACCTGATCGAGCTCTGGAGCGAGGGCAAGCTGCCGATTCGCTCGATCCTGATGGTGACCCACAACATCGAGGAGGCGGTGCTGATGTGCGACCGCATCCTGATGCTGGCGGACAGCCCCGGGCATATCGCCGCCGAGTTCGTGGTCGATCTGCCCCAGCCGCGCAACCGCTTGGCGCCGCGCTTCCGGGCTCTCGTGGACGACGTCTATGCCCGCATGACCGAGCGGCCGGCCCAGAGCCCCAAAGCGCTGACCCAGATCTCCTATCGCATGAGCCATGTCTCGGCCAATACGCTCGCCGGCCTGATGGAGACGCTGGCCTCAGACCCCTATCGCGGCAAGGCCGACCTGCCCCATATCGCGGGCTCGCTCCAGCTCGAGGTCGACGATCTCTGGCCCATCGTCGAGGGGCTGCAGCTCCTGGGCTTCGCCGAGCTCGCCCAGGGCGATATCACGCTCACCGATGCCGGGCGGCAATTCGTCGATTCCGACCTCGAGCAGAGGAAGCGCCTCTTCGCCGACCTGCTGCGCCGCCATGTGCCGCTGGCCGCCCATATCCGCCGCGTGTTGGACGAGCGGCCCGGCCACCATGCCCCGCGGGTGCGTTTCGAGGCCGAGCTCGAGGATCAGCAGAGCGAGGAGGACGCCCAGGAAACCCTGCAGACGGTGATCTCCTGGGGCCGCTTCGCCGAGCTCTTCTCCTATGACGACCAGGCGGAAGTCTTCAGCCTCGACAACCCGACCTGAGCGCGACCGAGCGAAAGACCCTCCCTTTCCGTCATTCCCGCGAAAGCGGGAATCCAGGGCCGCAAGTCCCGTCGCCTGACCTCCATGTTTTGTCGGAGATGGCGATAAGAAATACGGCTGCTGCAAGTCCCCGAACTCAATCGAAGGTCTGATAGCGCTCGACCGCCTTGCGGTCGTAACCGAGGCTCGCCTGCAGGAGCTGCTGGGTATAGGGGTTCTCCGGCGTGCGCTCGCGCAGCGCCGTCACCGGCATCGCCTCGACGACGCGACCCACATTCATCACGATCAGCCGCTCGCACATATGCGAGATGATGGCGAGGTCGTGGGTGACGAGGATATAGGTGAAGCCGCGCTCCTTGCGCAGCCGGACCAGGAGATTGAGGATCTCCGCCTGCACCGAGACGTCGAGGGCGGAGGTGGGCTCGTCCAGGAACAGGAGCTTCGGCTCCAGCATCAGGGCCCGCGCGATGCCGACCCGCTGGCGCTGGCCGCCCGAGAGCTGGTGCGGATAGCGGTAGCGGAAGCTCTTGTCGAGGCCCACGGCCTGGAGAGTCTCGGTGATGCGCTTGTCGCGATCGCCGATGTCATGGATCTCCAGCGGCTCGCGCAGGCACCGGTCGACGGTGTGGCGCGGATGGAGCGAGCCATAGGGGTCCTGGAACACGATCTGGACCGTGCGGCAGAAGGCGCGGTCGGGATGGCGGGGCGCGGGCCGCCCGTCGATCAGGATCTCGCCTTCCCAATGGGTGTTGAGGCCGCAGAGCGAGCGCAGCACCGTGGTCTTGCCCGATCCGGATTCGCCGACGATGCCGAAGCATTCGCCCTTGGCGACGGCGAAGGACACGCCGCGCACCGCATGAACCTTGTGATGGCCATGGCCGAAGACGACATGCAGGTTGCGCACGTCGAGAAGGCTGGGCGGGAGATCGGCCATCAGGGCCCCACGAGCCAGGCCGGATCGCGCTTCAGGGTCGCGAGCACCGCCTTGGGCTCCTCGATGCTGGGAAGGGATTCCAGGAGGCCCCGGCTATAGGGGTGGGTCACCTTGTGGAGATCAGCTGCCCGGCAGCTCTCGACGATGCGCCCGCCATACATGATGAGGATCCGGTCGCAGAAGGAGCCGACGAGGTTGAGATCGTGGCTGATGAAGATCAGCCCCATGCCGCGCTGGGTGACCAGATCGTCGATGATGGCCAGCACCTGCATGCGCACGGTCACGTCGAGGGCCGAGGTCGGCTCGTCGGCGATGAGCAGCATCGGGTTGGTCACCAGCATCATGGCGGTCATGACGCGCTGGCCCATGCCGCCGGAGAGCTCGTGGATATAGGCGTTGTAGACGCGCTCAGGATCGCGGATGCGCACCGCCTTCAGGATGTCCAGCACGCGCTTGTGCCCCGGCCGCCGGCCGATCCTGCCATGGACCGAGAGCGCCTCCAGAATCTGGTCGCCGGTGCGCATCACCGGGTTCAGCGAGAATTTCGGATCCTGCAGGATCATGGTCATTTGCTTGCCGCGGATGCGCCGCATCTCGGCTTCCGAGACGCGGGAGAGGTCGCGGCCCATGAACTCGATGCGGTCGGCGCTGACCTGCCCCGGGCGGGGGATGAGCTTCAATATGGCGCGGCCGAGGGTGGACTTGCCTGAGCCCGATTCGCCGACCACCCCCAGCTTCTCGCGGCCGAGCTCGAAGCTCACCTTCTTCAGCGCATCGACCGTGCCGGTCGGCGTCACATAGCGCACGGAGAGATTCTCGACCCGGAGCAGCGGCTGTTCCACTTGCGCTGACCTCCTAGGTCATCTTCGGGTCGAGCACGTCGCGCAGCCCGTCGCCGAGAAGATTGAAGCCCAGGCTGACGATGAAGATCGCCATGCCGGGGACGGCCGCGACCCACCACTGGTCGAGGATGTTCTCGCGCCCGACGGCGATCATGGCGCCCCATTCGGGGGTCGGCGGCTGGGCGCCGAGGCCGAGAAATCCGAG
>DATFRE010000564.1:0-20114 GCA_035263545.1 Dongiaceae bacterium | reverse complement strand
CCCGGCCGGGTCCAGACATCGCCCCAGCAATAGCGGGTGATGAGATCCTGGAAATCGGTGTTGAAGGCGTTCCGCCGCGCCAGCGTGCGATCGACATAGGCCTTGCCCAGCACGCTGCTGCGCGTGCGAAGCCCCAGCTCGTGACGCTCGATGTCATCCATGGCGACCCCTCACTCCTTCCTCTCCCGATAGGCTGCGAGAACACGTTGCACGAAGCCTTCGGCGGCGCCCAGATAGGCCTCCGGCGCGAAGAGCCGCGCGAGCTGCCCTGCGTCGAGCTCGGCCGCGACGGCCGGGTCCTTGGTCAGCACATCCTTCAGATGCGCGCCTTCCGCGACGGCGCGATGGCAGGCCGCCTCCACCAGATCATGGGCCTCGAGCCGGCCGATCTTCCCGGCGAGCGCCATCATCACCGCCTCGGCCATGACGAGGCCGCCGGTCGCATCGATATTGGCGCGCATGCGCTGGGGATCGAGGCGGATCCCTTCCATCGCCTCGGTCATGGCGCCGAGCGAGCCGGAGGCGAGAAGGAAGGTCTTCGGCAGCGTCTCCCATTCCGCCTGCCAGCCGCCGAGGCCGCGCTCATGCTCCTGCGGCATGGCCGCGAGCAATGTGGAAATGAGCCCCGGCACCCGGATCGCCGCGGCGAGTGCCACGGCCGAGGCCGCGGGATTGCGCTTGTGGGGCATGGTCGAGGAGCCGCCGCGCCCGGGCGCCGTGGGCTCGAAGGCCTCCGCCACCTCCACTTGCATCATGAGCGAGAGGTCGCGCGCCATCTTGCCCAGCGCGCCGACGAGGAGCCCCAGCGCTGCCGCGAGAGCGACCAGCCTGTCGCGGCTGGCATGCCAGGGAAGCGCGGGCAGACGGAGATCCAGGGTCCTGGCCAAAACCTCGGCGACCTCGAGCCCCCGTGCACCGAGGGTCGCCAGCGTGCCGGCGGCCCCGCCGAACTGCAGGACACGGGCCGCCTCTCCGGCTTCTTCCAGGCGAAGGCGGCAGCGCTCCAGCGCATCGAGCCAGCCGGCGGCCTTGAGGCCGAAGGTCACGGGCACCGCGTGCTGCAACCAGGTGCGACCGATCATCGCTGTCCGCGACTGGCTCTCCGCCAGCCGCGCGAGCGCCGTCGACAGGCGCTGGAGCTCCGGCTTCAGGACGGCGAGGCCCTTTCCGATCTGCAGCACGAGCCCGGTATCCATGACGTCCTGGCTCGTCGCACCCCAATGGACGAAACGCGCCGCCACCGGATCTTCGGCGGCCACGAGGGTGGTGAGCTGCTTCACCAGGGGGATCGTCGGGATGCCGGCCTCCGCCGCCTCGCGGGCCAGGGCCGCGACATCAAGGCGCTCCGCCTCCGCCGCCGCGGCAATCGGCGCCACGGCTGCGGCGGGGATGAGCCCGATCTCGGCCTCCGCGCGGGCCAGCCCCAGCTCGAAATCGAGCATGCCCTGAAGCCGGCCACGGTCCGAGAAGACGGCCGCCATGGCTTCGCTCGCGAAGAGCGGCCCCAGCAGCTCGGTAGAAGTTTCTTTCGCCATGGTCTTCAGCAGTCGAAGAACACGGTTTCGCCCTCGCCCTGGAGGCGAATATCGAAGCGATAGACGACGCCATCCGCGCCGTCGCTGCGCCGGGCAAGGAGCGTTGCCCTGCGTGCCGGATGGGGGATCAAAGCGAGGACCGGATCCTCGCTGTTTTCCGGGCAATCCTCGAAATAGATTCGCGTCACCAGCCGGCGCAGCAGGCCGCGGGAGAAGAGGCCCAGATTGACATGCGGCGCCTGCAGCGCATTGCCGCGGCCGGGCACGCGGCCCGGGCGGATCGTCGCGAAGCGGAAGCTTCCATCTTGCCGCGTCGCCGAGCGGCCGAAACCCATGAAGGCGGGATCCAGCGGCTTCTCTTGCCGGTCCTCAGGATGGTTGTAGCGGCCCTCGGCGTTCGCCTGCCAAATCTCGATCAGCGCATCGGGCACCGGCTTGCCGTCGCCGTCGAGGACCTGGCCCCGGATCGCGATGCGCTCGCCCCTTGTCTCAGGGCGGACGAGATCCTCGCCGCCCTCCCAGCCTAAGCCATCATGGAAGAAGGGGCCAATGGTCTGGAAGGGTGTCTGGCCGGGCATCGCTCAACCCTCCATCGGCGTCGCCGCATGGCCGCGGAGCACGATGTCGAAGCGATAGGCGAGCGCCCACTCCGGCACGCTCGCCTCGAGATCCAAGGACGAGACGAGACGCAGCCGCGCCGCCGGATCGGGAACGCCGCCCAGGATCGGGTCGAGAGGGATCAGCGGATCGTCGGGAAAATACATCTGCGTCACCAGGCGCGTGGCGAAGGCCGGACCAAAAAGCGAGAGATGGATATGCGCCGGCCGCCAGGCGTTCGGATGGTTGCGCCAGGGGTAGGGTGCCGGCTTGATCGTCACGAAGCGATAGCGCCCCTCCTCGTCGGTCATGACCCGGCCGCGGCCGGTGAAATTGGGATCGAGCGGTGCGTCATGCTGATCGACGTCGTGGCGATAGCGCCCGCAGGCATTGGCCTGCCAGATCTCGATCAGGCTGCTCGGCACGGCGCGCCCATCCTCGTCCAGCACCCGGCCCGCAACGATGATGCGCTCGCCCAGGGCTTCCCCTTGATGCTGGCGGGTCAGGTCGTCATCCCCCGGCCGGAGGTGGCTGCTATCCCAGAGCGGCCCCGTGATCTCCGAGAGGCTATGCGGCAGGCGCATCGTCGCCTGAAGGGGCGCCCGCTTGAGGGTGCTAGCATAGGGCGGATGCAGCGCCGGCGGCTGGGCGCCGGGCTCCTCGCGCCGGTATTCGGGAAGCTCCTGCATTTCCGCCTCCTTTCAGCCGAGCAGATGCGGCAGCGTCAGCGTGATCGCGGGAATCGCCACCAATATCGACACGCGGATCATCTCCGAGCAGAAGAAAGGCATAACGCCCCTGAAGGTCTCGCGCATCGGCACGTCCGGCGACAGCGAATGGATGATGAATACATTGAGGCCCACGGGCGGCGTGATCAACCCCAGCTCGACCACGATCAGCGTGATGATCCCATACCAGATCTTCAGATCATCCTCGGTCATGTGAAAGTCGAGCCCCGCCACCACCGGCCAGAAGAAGGGCGTGGCCAAGATGATCATCGACAGGCTGTCCATCAGGCAGCCCAGTACGAGATAGATCGCGATGATCATCGCCATGATTCCCAGAGGCGGAAGTCCGGAATCCTGCAGCAGCTCCGCGGCGGCTTGCGGCACGCCGGCCCGTGCCATGAAGATCTTCAGCAATTCTGCGCCCAGCAGAATGAGGAAGATCATGCCGCTGGTCCGCGCGGTCTCGAGCACGGCCGCGACGGCATCGGCGCGGGAGAGCCGGCGCCGCGCAATTCCATAGGCGGCCACCAGGAAGACGCCGATCGCTGCCGCCGGCGTCGGATTGTAGATGCCCGCATAGATGCCGCCGATAACGACACCGAAGATGACGACGACCGGCAGCAGCCCGAGGGTTGCCGAAATCAGCTCGCTCGCCGGGACAGCGATGCCCGGCGGACCCGCACGCGGAACGACGCGGACATAAACTGCGACGGTGGCGATGAAGAACAGGACCGCCAGGACTCCAGGGATCAGGGCCGCGGCGAAGAGCGTGACGACATTGGCCTCCACGATGATCGCGTAGACGATCAGCACGATGGAGGGCGGGATCAGGATCCCCAGGGTGCCGCCGGCGGCGATGGTGCCCGTAGCGAGCGCCGGGGCATAGCCGAAGCGCTTCAACTCCGGCAGCGCCACCTGGCCCATGGTGGAGGCCGTCGCCGTGGAGGAGCCGCAGACCGCACCGAAACCCCCGCAAGCGGCGATGGCCGCCATGGCGATGCCGCCACGGAAGCGGCCCATCCAGGCATTGGCGCCGCGGAACAGGTCGTAGCTGAGCCCGCAGCGATACGCGAGTCCACCCATCAGGATGAACATGGGAAGGACCGTCAGGTCGTAGTTCGAGAACTGCACATAGGCCAGGTCCTTGAGTTGATTGAGGACGATCTTCGGACCCGAGAGCAGACTGGTGCCGATGACCCCCACCAGGATCATGGTGTAGGCGATGGGAATCCGGATGGCGACGAGAGCGACAAGGCCGAGGAACCCGAGGATGCCGATGAGCAGGCCCGATTTTATTCAGATTCTGCCTATGTCGGTGCGGCGGCACGGAATGCTCGCCATCCGTCATAGCTCGTGATCAATGCTGCGATCAGGAGCAGGAGGAGAGAGAGCAGGATCGGCGGGAAGGCGGTCCAGAGCGGCAAATGCAGGGCGGCCGTCTCCTCCGGAAAGTGCAAATAGTCGCGGAACCCCAACGCCATCTGCCGGAGCAGGACGAGGGCGAAGAGGACCGCCAGCAACGAGGACAGAAGAGCCATCGCCGATTTCGCGCGCTCCCCCATGCCGGTGGTGAAGATGTCCACGGTGACATTCGCGCCGGTGAGCTGGCAGTAGGGCAGGAAGGTGAAGATGGCGATCCCGACGAAATGCTTGGCCAGCTCGTACTCGCCGGCGAAGGGTGCGTCGAAGAACAGATTGGAGAGCGCGCTCGCCGCGGTGATCAGCACCAGGACCAGAATGATGGCCCCGCCGAGAAGTGCCCAGTAGCGGATGAGAATGGCGAGCCCGCCCATCCAGCCGCTTCGCGCCGGGCGCGGTGGCGCCGGGCGCCCACCCGGCGGGTCGACGAAGCTCACTGGCTATATTTCACAATCGCCGCGCGCGCGGCCTCGACAAGCGCCTTTCAGTCGAATCCCTTGTCCGCGGAGGCAGCGATCCATTTGTCGACCACGGGCGCGAGCGTCTGGCTGAACTCCTCGGTCGCGGCGTGGTCGAGAACGATGTGCTCGTTGCCGGAATCGACGGCAATCTTGATGCCGGCATTGTCGGAATTACGCCAGATCTCGCCGACCTTGCGCAGCCACGCCTGATCACAGGCCTTGTCGAAGACGGCCTGAAGGTCCGGTGGAAGCGAATCCCATTTGTCTTTGTTCATCGACACCTGGAAGGTCGTAGTGCCGAGGCGCCAGTTGTTCTCGCCTTCGATCTGGTACTTGGTCGAGTCTTGCAGCTTGAGAGCCGGGATGATCTCGAAGGGAATGAGCGCCCCGTCGACGGCCCTCGTCGTCAGCGCCTGCGGCAGGTCGCTCACCGGCATGGGCACCGGGGTGGCGCCGAGCTGCTCGATGACGGCAATTCCCGTGGGTCCTGGCACGCGCAGCTTCTTGCCCTTCAGATCGCCCGGGTGATGGACAGCTTGGGTCGCCGTTTGGATGGCCTGGCCGGCATGCACGTGCAGGTACAAAACATGAACCGACTCGTATTCCTTGGCGAGATAAGCCGCGAACATCTCGCGCATGGCAAGGTTGGTGGCGATGATGTTGTTGGTAAAGATCGTCGGCAGCTCGAAGACTTCCGAACGCGGAAAGAGGCCGGCGGTATAGCTGTTGACGGTCCAGATGATGTCGACGATCCCGTCGCGGGCCTGGGAGAAGAGCTGCGGCGGCGCGCCGCCCAGGGACATGGCGGGATAGATCTCGATCTTGACGCGCCCACCGGACGCCTTCTCGATGCCCTGGGCCCAGGGTGCCAGCATCTGGGTCTGGGCGGGCGCCTTGGGGCCCAGCAGGTGGTGAAGCCGGAAGGTATAGTCGGCGGCCTTGGCTCGGGCGATTCCGAGAACGAAGGGCGCGGCGAGGACGCCGGCGCCGGTGCTGATAAGCTGCCTGCGGTTGAGCATCTGTCTCCTCCCGTACCGGGCCAGCCAAGGCCGGCCCACCATCAGCGCAAAAGCAAAAATGGTTTTAAGTCAAACTATAATCCAGAGCTGACCGGGAGGCCAGCGCAGCCGAAAGAAGCCCCAAGCTACAGCGGGGCCAGCCAGCAATCGAGCACGGCCGCGCGTCCCTCCTCGCAGACCACCTTGATCGCCTCGGCGATGCCCGCCTCCACTTCCGCCGGATCCTTGAGCATGCGCGCGTAGGCGCCGCCGGCCGCCTTCGCGATGCGGGCATGGTCGGGCGGTGGATCGAAGGAGAGGCCGATGTCCTCCGCCCTGCTGGCATGACCATCGGGATGAAAGGCGAGGGTAGAGAGTTTCGGCGCCTTCCATCCGCGGTTGTTGTAGATGACCTGAAGGAATGGCGTCTTGTACCGACGTGCCATCCAATGGACCGTCGAAGGCTGCGAGAACATGTAGGAGCCGTCGCCGGTGAGGACTGCGACATTGTAGGGCGGATGCGCAAGCTTGACGCCGATGGCGGCTCCGCCACTCCAGCCGAGCGAGCCGCCGCCGCTGGCGATCATCGAGCCGGGCCGCGACCTCGCCATATGGTCGCAGATGACCGCATAGTTGGTGATGCCCTCGTTGAGGACGATCCAGTCATCCCCGAGCTGGCGGCGGAGACAGGCGGTGAGGAATTCCGGCGTGATGACCTTGCCGTCCGGGGCCTCGCGCGCCGCAAGCCTTGCAGCCCTCTCGTGGTGGCGCGCGGCATAATGCCGGCGGCGCTCCTCCACGACCTCCGGATCGGCCGCCTTGCCGTCCAGATAGGCGTTGAGCTGGCCGACCGCGATGCCCGCATCCGCCTGGAAGCGCGACAGGGCGCCGATATACCAGAGTGGCGTCGAGGGCTTCAGGGGATCGACGTCGATGTGATAGATCCAGGCATTCTCCGCCGGCCGGCTGACCGTCGGAATCCAGGGGACGTCGCTATCGAGCACCAGGATGACATCCGCTTCGGCCAGCGCCGGATTCTGGCGCGGCTCGTTCCACTGATTGCCCTGATAGAGCTCGTCATCATGGGGATAGTTGACGCAGCTCGGGACGGATTCGAGCACACCCATTCCGATGCGCCGGCAAAGCTTGACGAGGCCCGCTACCTCCCCGGGCCGGCGTCCGAAATAGGATGTGACGAGGAGCGGCCTGCGGGCTTGCGAAAGTCTTCCGGCCATCTCGGCCGCGTCATTGGCACGCAAGGCGGTAAAGCCGACGGATGACCATTGGTCCGGATCAAACTGGATGGGCGATACGGGCTCCTCCATCACCTCCCGGGCGCCCACGATGTAGACCGGGCCCTTGGGATCGCTATGGGCAATCTGGAGCGCGCGCAGCACGATCTGGGGCAGGTTGCGGGCGCTGCGCAGCTCGTTGTCGTATTTCATGTATTGGCGGACGATGCCGCGCTGGTCGGGCACGTCCTGGATCCATTGGATGAACTCGTTGCGGCTGCCCTTGAGCTCGCCCTCCTGGGTGAAGGGCGATGTGCCGGCGAAGATGAAGACCGGCACCCGGGCCTTCGCCGCGTTATGCACCGCGCCCGCCAGGGACTGGGTGCCGCATTCCACATGCACCACCACCGCCTGCGCCCGGCCGGTGACCTGGGCATAGCCATGCGCCGCGCTCAGCGCCACCATTTCATTGGGGCAGGTTATGATCTCCGGGATCGGCTTGCCTTCGGCGCGCGCCTCGGCGATCGCCTCGATCAGCGCCGGATGATCGCTGCCGAAATTGGCGAAGATATAGGAGACGTCGGCACCCCGCAGGGTCTCCAGAAGGGCGGTGCTGGCGGTATACATGGCGCCTGCCTCCCGCGACCGCCGCGCCTAGGCCAGCGCGTCGGCGATCTTGCGCAACAGCTCGAGGAACTCCGTCTTGCGCTTGCCCACGATGGCGTCGAGCCGGCGATCATGGGCGCGGGCGTGGACCAGGAGGTCAGCGAGCGTCGCCTCGCCCGAGCGCGTCAGCGTCAGGGTGATGCTGCGCCGGTCCAAGGCGGAACGGCGCCGACGCACCAGGCCCTGACGGCTCAGTTCCTGGATCAGCGGCGTCACCGTCGACTTGTCGCGCGATATCGCACGGCCGAGGGCGACCTGACTGATGCCGGGATTATTGTGGATCACCATCATCGCGGCAAACCGGCCGGGCTTCAGATTGCGCCGGCCGGTGTGTTTCGCAAAGCTGCGAAAGGATGCGTCCTGGGCCAACCTCAAGTGGAATGCGACGAAGGCGCGCAGCGGCCCCAGACGCACCTCTGCGTCCCGGAGTTTGGCGGCTCGACGGGGTCCGACCATGGTTCTGCCGACGGGTTGCTTTGACCTTCTTTATGACCAGCGGGCCTTCGTTTGGCAACTGGTTTGCCGCCAAACCTTCGTCAGTCTATTCTGACCGCCATCGGGAGGAGTCGGGGTGAGGCAGCGCACGCAGGTCGGCATCGTCGGCGCCGGGCCGGCAGGTCTGTTCCTGGCCTGCCTGCTGCATCGTGCAGGCATCGATTCCGTCGTTCTGGAGAGCCGCAGCCGGGACTATGTCGAAGGCCGCATCCGGGCGGGTGTGCTGGAGCAGGGCACGGTCGATCTCCTGAAGGAGGCGGGTCTCGGCAAACGCCTGGAGCGCGAGGGGCTTCGCCATGCCGGCATCGAGATCCGCTTTGCGGGCCGGGGTCACCGCATCGACTTCGAGGCCCTCACCGGCAAGGCCATCACGGTCTACGGCCAGCATGAGGTGGTGAAGGACCTGATCGCCGCCCGCCTCGCCGATGGCGGAGCGATCCATTTCGAGGTCTCGGATGTCGCCCTGGAGGGCATTGCCGGCAAGCCGGTCCTGCGCTACAGCAAGGCAGGCGAGGCCCGGGAGATCGCCTGCGACTTCATCGCCGGCTGCGATGGCTCCCATGGCATTTGCCGCGGCATGATGCCCGGAGGCCAGGTCACCCTCTATGAGCGCCTCTATCCCTTCGCCTGGCTCGGCATCCTGGCGGAAGCGGCGCCGGCCTCGGAGGAGCTCGTCTACGCCCATCACGAGTCCGGCTTCGCGCTTCTCTCCATGCGCTCGCCCACGCTCTCGCGCCTCTATGTTCAATGCGATCCCGCCGATGAGCTGAGCCAATGGCCCGACGGGCGGATCTGGGGTGAGTTGCACCGGCGCCTGGCGCTGGCGGCGGGTGGCTTCCGCATCGCCGAAGGGCCGATCCTCCAGCGCGGCATAACCCCGATGCGCAGCCTCGTGGCCGAGCCGATGCAGGCCGGCCGGCTGTTCCTGGCCGGCGATGCCGCCCATATCGTGCCGCCGACGGGCGCCAAGGGCATGAACCTGGCGATGGCCGATGTGCACTATCTGAGCGAGGCGCTGGCGGCCCATTACCGCACCGACGCGATGACCGAGCTCGAGGCCTATTCGACCCGCTGCCTGAGGCGGGTCTGGAAGGTGCAGCGCTTCTCCTGGTGGATGACGACCATGCTGCATCGCCATCCCGCGGATTCGCCCTTCGACCGGCGCCGTCAGCTCGCCGAGCTCGACTATGTCGCCGGCTCCGAGGCCGCCATGCGAAGCCTCGCCGAGAATTATGTGGGCTTGCCTCTGGACTAGCGTTGCGGCGGCTGGGGGAAGGCGAGCAGTTCGCCGGTATAGGTCTCGACGACCGTGCCGAAGGGCGTTCCGTCCGGCAGCGTCAGCACGGCGCGATGCTCGAGCACCCCATGGGGGATGGCGAGAGGCTTCCCCTCCTCCACCGGGACAGGCGCGCCCACTTCCCAGCCGGGCGGCAAGGGCGACCAGAGAAGCACTGCCGAGAGCGTCCGGCGGCGGAAGTCGAGGGCCTGCACCGCGCGGCCGAAAGCCGTGTCCGTGGTGTCGAGGACCTGGTTCATCGCCGGGGTCAGCCGGGCCGGCACATACCAGATATCCGCCTCCGACAGGACGTGCGGGCCGCAGGTGAGCTTGACCCGGCGATAGCGGATGGGTTCGGCAGCATCGACATTAAGGAGCCTGCGCTGCTCGGCCGTGGGTGGCTTGTCGACGTCATGCACACGCTCCGCGATGATACGGGCCGGCGAGGCCAGCTCATGGGTGGCGCACCAGCGATCGAGGGTAAGCGTGGCGCTGTCATGGCTCAGGAGATCGGCGTTAAGGCTCTCGAGAACCGCCAGCGCCTCCAGACGGGCCGTGAAACTGTCCTGCCAGGGCGGCGCGGTTTCGGCCGCACCGGCGAGGATTGGAAGGATCAACGAAGCGAGCGCTGCGCGGAAGGCGAGAGACATCTTCATTCCTTCGGTTATTGGCTGCAGTCGTCGGAGAGCATCGAGGACGGGAACCATGAGCTGTGGCAATAAGAAGATGAGAGTCCGCTGTGCAGCCGGCATTTTTCTGTTGCGGAGCCCCGCCAACTTCCCGCCTAGTTTTACCCGACGAACTGGCGAGGAAGGATGACCGAGCATTGTCCGAGATGCGGTTCCGAGGCCTTTTCGGCCCGGCGACCTGACCGTCCCTCGATCTGCCAGGCCTGCGGCTATGAAGCGGCCCCCGCGGCTGCTCCTGCCCAGGCCCGGTTCGGCTCGATCACCTGGCAGGCCCATGTGATCGACAGCTTCCCGCGGCCGCTCGCCCATGGCTATGCCTGCCTCAAGGAAGAGGTCGCCAGGGGCGATGCGGTGGCCGCCGCCTGGGCACTCCGGGATGGGTGGGGATCGGCGCTGCGCTTCGCAAGCTGTGTCGCGATCGCCGATCTGCTCCAGGCCGGCGCGGAAAGCGAGACCTTGATGCAAGCCCTGGCGGTGCTCTTCAAATGGGATGGTCCCTCGCTCCCTGACTGGACAAGCCTGCTGGCGGCTGTCAGTCGCGATGACATCGCCCCTGGCATCGCGCGCCGACTACCGGGGCTGGACCGTGCCGCGAGCATCGCCCTCGATCTCACACCGCGACTCGATTGCCTGTTCGCCGAGAGCCGCACCGGCCGCGACCAATCCTGGTATCAAGAACAGACCGCCGGCTGCATCCCCTCGTTCCACGCCTTCCATGAGATGCTGGGCCCGATCCTCGAAGGCTGGGAGCTGCGCGAGGGGGGCCCAAACGGATCCCTTCTGACGGGCTGCGGGAACGGCCTCTCGGCCGGCGCCCATGAGCATGTCGCCATGGGCGCGGCCAAGGATGTCGCGCTGAACCACAATGGCGGTGCTTCTTCCCTCTCCTTCGGGCCGCTGCTCCGCGCCCAGCGCTGCGCCGTCTGCGGCGAGCATCACGTCTTCTTTCACGACAGGAACGATGTGAGGCGGAAGAGCGTCGATGGGCTCGGATTCGATGTGCTGGCCTATCTCAAGAGCACGCACAGCCATCGCCAAAGCTCGGCGCCCTCCGCTTGGAGCAGGACCATCGCCAAGCCGCAGCGATGGACGCGCGGCCCCTTCGACAGGGTCGCCGGCGAGGAGGCAGAAGCGCGGTTGTTCCGCGAATTCGAGTCCGATTACCTCCGGCCGGACTGGATCATGGACCGGTTGTGGCAGGCGGCGGATGACATCGGAACCGGCTACATCCATCTGGAAGCGCCGCCCGGCACCGGCAAGAGCTACCTGGCGCACGCGCTGAAGAAGGAAGCGACCCTGAGCCGCGGAACGCCCGTGCTCGCCTATCACATCCTGCCGGGCGAACGGACCGACTACCGCAACTTCATCGCCCTGCTGGCGGATGAGGTCCGCGACCAGCTCCGCATCGCCACCCAGGAAATCCAGACCAAGGACCAGACGGCGGAGGGGCTGCGGAGCCAGTTTCGCGACTATCTCGCGGCGCTGATGCAGGCCAATGGGGCGGCGCGACTGATCCTTGTGCTCGACGGGCTGGATCGGCTCTGCTCGACCAAGGACGGCCAATTTTCCCTCGCCGATTTCCTGATCCCCGCGGCCGAGCTGCCCAGGGGCTGCCTGATCCTGCTCACCGGCCGGCGCTCCCTGCGCCGCGGCATCGCGGAGCGGATCTCCGAGCTGCGCGCGGCGAGCGGCAAGACGGGCTATCGCGCGCTGGTGCTGGAACCGGCAGCGGCGGATAACCAGGCCTTGCTGACCCGCTACGCGACGCAGCATCTCGGCAGTGAGGCCCTGGCCCGGCAGGTGGTAGAGCGGTCCGGCGGCGTGTTCCTGCGGACCCGTCATCTGGTCCGGGCCCTCGCTGGCAGCCGGCTTGGCGAATTGCCGCCGGCCGAGTGGCTCGACAAGGCCGCTCTCGATGCGTTGCGGATGCGCTTCGGCGATCTGCTCTTCGAAGGCGTGCATCGGCCTCTGCTTCTCTTCCTGGCCGCGGCGCATGCGCCGGTGACCCTTGCGCAGCTCGCGGGCTGGGGCCTGCGCGGCGAGGATCTCGATGCCGCGCTGTTCGAGCTCTCGGCCTTCATCGAGGAGGTTCCGGCCCCGCCGGGCGAGGATGAGACGGCATCGCGCTTCGCCATCGCCCGGCGCGATGTCCTGGCCTTCCTCGCGAAGGATGCGGTCCTCGGCCCTCTTCTGGCTGCGGCCCATGAGCGCATCGCCACGGTCATCGAAAACCGCCATGCCGGAAACTGGGATTCGCTCAATACCGAGGATGCGGAGGATCTCTACGATGCCGGCTATGTCGCCGCGCATGAGCTCGCGGCCGGGCGTCCCGATCAGCCACCGTCGGAGGAGCATATCCGCCGCGCCATGGCGCTCGCCGGATATGGCGGACGTCTCTGGCGCGCCCGTCATTGGGCGAGCGCCGAGCGGATTCTGCGGGCGAGCATCGATGCCTTGCATCCAGCCGTCGAGCTCCAGGGCGGCACACGTCTGACCAACGCGCTGGCGACGGCGCTCAGCTATCACGGTGTCACGCTGCAGGCCCTCGGCCGCCTGGCGGAGGCGGAACGATGCCTGGAGGAGAATGTTGCGATCTGCAGGCGCCTCGTCGGCGAGGAGAAGCTCGGTGAACCGGGGAATGTCCTCGGCGCCGCGCTCGGCAATTACGGCGAAGTGCTGCGCGCCCTGGGGCGATTGCCGGAGGCGGAAGCCTGCCAGCGCGAGAATGTCGCCATCCGCCGCAGGCTGGTCGAGGCCGAGGCGCGCGCCGAACTCACCGGCCATCTCTCATCCGCGCTGAACAGCCATGGGCTGGTGCTGCGGGCCCTGGGCAGGCTCGCCGAGGCGGAGCAATGCCAAAGGGAGAATGTCGCCATCCGCCGGCGCCTCGCCGAGGTCGACAAGCGGGCGGAGCCGGCCCGGGCACTGGCGACGGCGCTGAACAACCACGGCCTGGTGCTGCAGGCCTTGGGACGGCTGCCGGAGGCGGAAGCCTGCCAGCGCGAGAACGTCACCTTAACGCGCTGGCTGGTGGAGGTGGAGAAGCGGGGCGATCTCGCGGGCGCTCTTGCCACGGCCTTGGACAATCACGGCTCGGCGCTGCGGGCTCTCGGCAAGCTTCAGGAGGCGGAATCCTGCCAGCAGGAGAACGTCGCGATCCGCCGGCGCCTCGCCGAGGTCGACAAGCGGGCAGAGCTGGCCGGCCCCCTTGCCGCGGCCCTCGCCCATCACGGGGCGGTGCTGCTGGCGCTGGGACGGCTTGCGGAAGCCGAGCAGGCCCAGCGGGAGAATGTCGCGATCCGGCGCCGGTTGGCCGAGGGGAAGAAGCGCGGCGAGCGGGCCAAGGCGCTCGCGGCGGCGCTGCACGATCATGGCGAGGTTCTGCTGGCGCTCGGCCGGGCCGAGGAGGCCGAGGCCTGCGAGCGGGAGAATGCCGCCATATGCCGACGGCTCGCGGACGGCCAGATGTGGGCCGAGATGGGCGATCGTCTCGCGGCTGCGCTGGGGAGCCACGGCGCGGTGCTCAGCGCCCTTGGGCGGCTGACGGAGGCCGAGGCCTGTCAGCGGGAGAACGTGGCGATCCTTCGCCGGCTGATCGAGGTGGAGAAGCGTTCCGGGCTGGTGAGCGCCTTTGCGGCCGCGCTTCGCGGCCACGGCCAGGCGCTGCGTGACCTCAAGCGCTTTGCCGAGGCGGAACCCTGCGAGCGGGAGCATGTGGCGCTGCGCCGCCGCCAGGCCGAAGAAGACAAGCGGCCCGAGCCGGCCATACAGCTGGCGGCCGCGCTGGGCGGATATGGATCGGTGCTCACCGCCCTCGGAAGATACGCAGAGGCAGAGCAGTGTCAGCGGGAGAATGTGGCGATCTGCCGCCGGCTGATCGGCGCGGAGGCGCGAAACGAGCTGGCGAGCGCACTTGCCGCCGCACTCGGCCATCACGGCGCGGCCCTGCAGGCGCTCGGCAAGCTGGCGGAGGCGGAGCAATGCCAGCGGGAGAGTGTCGGGATCTGTCGCCGCCTGGTCGAGGTGGAAAAGCGCGCCGATCTCACCGAAGCGCTCGCCACTGCCTTGGGGGGCCATGGCGTGGCGCTCCAAGCGCTGAGCCAATTGGCGGCGGCGGAGCAATGCCAGCGGGAGAACGTCACGATCCGCCGCCGGCTGGCCGAGACGCAGAAGCGATTCGACCTGGCCGGCCCTCTCGCAGGCGCGCTCGGCCAGCATGGCTCGGTGCTGCAGGCCCTCGGCAGGCTGGCGGAGGCGGAGCAATGCCAGGTCGAGAATGTCGCGGTTTGTCGCCGCCTGCTCGAGGAGGAGAAGCGCGCCGAGCTCGCCGATGCCCTCGCTTTGGCGCTCGGCCATCAGGGAAAGATCCTGGCGGCGCTCGAGCGGCCGGCGGAGGCGGAGCAATGTCACCGCGAGGCTGCCGCGATTTGGCGCCGGCTGGTCGAGGTGGATAAACGGGCCGAGCTGGCCGATGCTCTCGCGACCACGCTGATCTATCACGCATCCTCGCTCCAGGCGCTCGGCAGGCTCCTGGAGGCAGAAGAGCGCCAAAAGGAATCCGTCGCGATTCGGCGCCGCCTGGTCGAGGTCGAAAGGCGGAGCGAGCTCGCGGGCTCTCTCGCGGCTGCGCTCGGCCGGCAAGGCGAGATGCTCCGCTCCCTGGGCAGGCCGGCGGAGGCGGAGCCATGCCAGCGCGAGACAGTTGCGATCTATCGCCGGCTGACGGAGGCGGATGAAAAACCCGCACTGCTCGCCGCCCTCGCCACGGCCTTGGACCATCACGGCGATACGCTTCAGGCCCTCGACAGGTTTGCCGAGGCCGAGGAGAGCCAAGCCGAGAACGTAACGGTCTGCCGGCG
This sequence comes from Dongiaceae bacterium, assembly GCA_035263545.1. Classification (GTDB taxonomy): domain Bacteria; phylum Pseudomonadota; class Alphaproteobacteria; order Dongiales; family Dongiaceae; genus DASXQK01. The sequence goes on along the minus strand of DATFRE010000564.1, from coordinate 5,159 downwards.
GCTGGCCGAGGCGGATAAGCGGGCCGAGGCGGCGGCTCGTCTGGCCAGGTCCTTGGGCCGTCACGGCCTGCTTCTTCAGGCTGACGATCAGATGCACCCGGCGGAGCAGTGCCAGCGCGAGGGTGTGGCGATCCTGCGCCGGCTGGTGGAGGCCGACAAGCGTGCCGGCCTGGCCCATGACCTCGCCATCGCGCTGAGCAATCACGGCCTGGTGCTGCGGGTGCTCGGGAATCTCGAGGAGGCGGAGCGCTGTCAGAGCGAGAATGCCGCGATCTGCCGCCGGCTGGTCGAGGTGGAGGGGCGGGTCGATCTGGCCGACTACCTCGCCTGGGCCCTGGGCCATCGCGGCTTGCTGCTGCAGGAGCTGGGCCACCTCTCCGAGGCGGAGCAGTGCCAGCGGAAAAGCGTGGCGATCCTCCGCCAGCTGGTCGAAAGCGCCAAGCGCGCGGAGCTGTCCCAGGATCTCGCGATCGCGCTGGGCAATCATGCCTCGGTCCTGCAGGCCCTGGGCAGGCTCGCGGAGGCCGAACCCTGTCAACGCGAAGGCATCGCGATCTATCGCCGGCTGATCGAGGGGGAGAAGCGCACCGAGCTGCTGGCCGCCCTTGCGGCGGCCCTCGGCAATCACGGCTCGGTGCTGGCGGCCTTGGAACGGCCGGCGCAGGCAGAGGAGTGCCAGCGCGAGAACGTGGCGATCCGCCGCCGCCTTGTCGCCGCGATGCCGCAGGCCGAGATGGAAGATGCGCTGGCAACCGCGCTGGGCAATCACGGATCGGCCTTGCAGGCGCTGGGCCGGCTCGCGGAGGCGGAGGCCTGCCAGCGCGAGAACGTGGCGATCCTTCGCCGGCTCGTGGAGGAGAAGAGGCGGGCCGAGCTGGCAAGCTATCTTGCCTGGGCCCTGGGGCATCACGGGCTTCTGCTGCAATCGCTCCAGCGGCTCGCCGAAGCAGAGCTGTGCCAGCGCGAGAGCGTGGCGATTCTTCGCCGGTTGGTCGAGGTCGAGAAGCGGAGCATGCTCGCCTATGACCTCGCCATCGCGCTCAGCAACCATGCCGAGAGCTTGCAGCTGCTCGGAAGGCTGGCGGATACAGAGCGGTGCCGGCGGGAATGCGCCACGATCCTGCGCCAGCTGACCGCCATGGAGAAGCATAGCGGGATCCGGGACGATCTCGCGATCGCGCTCAGCAATCATGAAGAGGTGCTGCGGGCGCTGGGCCAGACCGCGGAAGCGGAGCAATGCCGGCGAGAGGCGGTGCTTCACCGCAGCCCCGCGCCAGGCGACGGCGCGGAGGACCGCGCCACCGCCGCAGCCCGAAAGAGCGCCGTCTGATTCAGACTCTCATCTGGCCTTGCACGAGCGATGTTAAACCGGTCGCGAGGGCAGCTCCGTTAGAGGCGGCCGGAATCTCTCCAGGAATACCGAATCCCCGAATTCATGGGTGCGGTAGCGCAGGAGATTGAGGGCGTGATCCGCCGCCTGGACGATGTCGTCGGGTGCGAAGGCCCGGAGGAGCTCGAAATGGCTCGTTCCGACCTCATGCACGCCCGACGGGATCGCATCGGCAACCCTGAGCGGCGTGTCCCGCCCGATGCGGTTGGTCGCTACACCCTCCCCGGCACAGAGCGCGCCGCCCGCGGCCGCATGCTCCAGGGCGCGGACCACGGTGGTCCCGATGGCGATGATGCACCCGCCTTCCTCTTTCGCCCGTTCGATTGCCGCAACCGTCGCCGCCGGAATGACATAGGGCTCGTCGAAGGGAAGCCGGGCGTCGAGCGCGGGATCGCCGGTGGAAGAGATGCCGGCGGCATGGGTGAGGGTGGCGAAGCAGACACCGCGGGCGCCGAGCGCGCCGAGAAGACGCCAGTCCAGCACGAATCCCGCCGAGGGAGGCTCGAAGGCCGCGGGCAGATTGGCGATCCTCGTCCAGCTATCCCAGGGAGCCAGCGGAGCGGATAGATGGGCGTATTGGATCGGCCGTCCATGTCGCGCGAGCCCGGCCCAGATGGCGTCCGGCGAAGCGTCGAAGGTGAGGCGGATGAGCCGCGGATGAGCCAGGATCGCCTCGACCTTTGCTGAGAGGGGTCCGAGGGCCAGCTGATCGCCCGGGGACAGCAGGGGCGGCAGCGGACGGTCTTCCGTGCGGCTGCGCCAGTCGCCATTGCCGAAGACGACGGCGGAAAACCGGTGGATGTCGGAGGGGCGCAGCGATGCACGCCCGGCAAGACGCAGCTCGACTGGTGCCGCGGTCGGCAGATGGACGCCGGCAAGGCTGGCTGGCAGGGTCGCCGCGTCGTTGGCGATCAGCAGATCGCCCGGCTGCAGGAGATCGACGAAGTCCGAGCGCAGGCGATGGCGGACGCGCCCGGCGCTGTCGACCGTAAGAAGCTTTGCATCTTTCGGGCGTTGAACCGGCTCATCGGCTGCGGCAAGCATCCAGGCCCCTCATGCCGTGGAGCCGGCGAGGAGCGCCGGCTGAGGCAGAGCCTCGGCAATGGCCGAGATCAGCTCCTGCGCAGACTCCGCCGGCGACCTGAGGCTTGCAGGATCCGCCTCCGGAACGGCCAGCGCATGGAGCGGCGTATCCATGTCGCCCGGATCGCGGGAGAGAACGCGGATGCCCAGCTCGGACAGCTCTTCGTTCCAAATCCGGCTCAGGTGATGCAGACCCGCCTTGCTCGCACCATAGGCGCCCCAGCCGGGATAGGGCGTGATGGCGGCATCGCTGGAGACGTTGAGCACCACCGCGCCGCGGCCGATGCGCGCGGAAGCGGCCAGGGCGCCGAGCAGGGCCTTGGTCAAGCGGAAGGGTCCGAGGAGATTCGTCGCCAGCGCCCGCTCCAGATCCTCGCAATCCGTATCGGCGAGGAGTGCGAGCGGCACCGGCCCGAGATCTGAAGCATTGTTGATCAGCACGTCGACCCCGCCGAGGGACCCGGCGATCGCGGTCGCGAGCGGATAGATGTCGTCCTTCTTCGCCACATCGCCGACAAAGCCATGGGTGCCGGGAAGCTCTTGGGCCGTCCGCGCCACGCGCTCCGCATCCCGAGCGATAAAGGCAACCGCGGCGCCAGCCTCGGCGAATTGGTTGAGCAGCGCGAGGCCGAGACCTGAGGTTCCGCCGGTGATCGCCACCCGGAGGCCCGCCAAGGGGCGCTGCGGCCGATTGCCATGTTTCATGATAAATCTCCTTTGGGAGGGGAGATTGCGGCATCGGCCGGTGCTTGCGCGTCCGGCGTCCAGCAGATTGGCGAAAGGTCGAGGGAATGGACGAAAGCGATCATGTGGCCGGTCATCTGGCCCGCAATCTCGCGGGCCTACGCCATGCCCGAGCCCTGACCCAGGAATCTTTGGCCAAGGCCTCCGGCCTCCCGCGCTCCACCATCGCCAATCTCGAATCCGGCGAGGGGAATCCCTCCCTTCAGGTACTGACGAAGGTGGCTCGCGCACTCGGCGTCCCGCTCGACGAGCTGCTGGCGGGGCCGCGGGCCAAGACGCGTCTCTGGCCAGACAGCGACATTCCCAAGCTCGCCCGCGGGCGCGGCGTCACCGTGCGGCCCTTGGTGCCCGAGCCCGTGCCGGAGGAACTGCTCGGGCTGATGGAATTCGCACCCGACGCCTCGCTCCGCGGCACGCCGCACCTGCCCGGCACACGCGAATACTTCACCTGTCTTGAGGGCCGCGTCACGATCTTCGTCGCTGGCGAGCGCCACGATCTCGCTCCCGGCGACGTCCTCGCCTTCCCCGGCAACACACCCCACGCCTATCAGAATCCCGACAAGAGCAAGGCCGCGCGCGGAGTCTCGATCGTGATCCTGGCGAAGGCCGGCGTATGAGGAATGCGGGTTTACAGCGACGGCCGTCCGACCGATGCTGAGGCGCCCTGCGGTCGAAGCCTCGGCCTGGGGTCCGTTCCCCCTGGGACTCCTCACCAGCCTCTCCAATCCCAAATCGGCCCCGCCGCCTTCGCCTCACGCGGACTGGGCGGTCTTCGGCTCAGGCGCGATAGCGCGCCGGCGGCTGGGGGTTGTTCGCGGGATTGGTATCGTGCTTGGTGAGACGGGTAACGAATTGGCCGTCCACCAGAGGCCGCAAATCGGCCTCCAGCGCGTCGGCCAGGTCCTTCTCATAGACCTCCTCGCCGGCGACATAGAGCGTGAAGGATTCGATGTACTTCGCCTTCTTCGCGGGGTTCTCGATCGTCGCCTTGGTCCACGCGTAGAGGGGATAGCGATCGACCCCCTCGCGTTCGGCCTCGGCGACGTAATCCGCGAATGCGTCGAACTGGCACTTCAACCTGGCCTCATGCTTCGCGAGGATGGCGGGCAGCGCTCCCAGGCTCGGATCTTGCGGATTGCGGCGGGCGGCGGCGGCAAAGGCAGGACCGAGATTGATCCTGACCTGATACTTCCATCGATCGCTCATGGCTCATCTCGCGGCTGAGGCTGCGGCCAGCATGCGCCGCGCGGGGTTCGATGGAAAGCGCGGCGTGCGATGTCTCCGGGACCGATCTCACAATCCGTCGTAGAGAGCCGCCGCGTTCTCATAGGTGAAGCGCAGCGGAACCGATCCTTCCACCATCCAGGCCGTCGCCGCCTCTCCGGCCATGATCCGGCAGGCGTCGCGGGTAGTGGTCACGGCGCCGCCATAGAGGCGGTTCGCCAGGTTCAGGATCCCCGTCTGATGCATGGCGATGCTGCCGCTGCCGCAGGCATCCTTGACCAGGATGACCCTGAGGCCGAGTGCGATCGCATCCTTGACCGTCGCATCGACGCAGGCCTCCGTCCAGACCCCGGCGACGAACAGCCATTCGATGCCACGCTGCGCGAGCTCCCGCGACAGCCTTCCATCGGCAAAGGCGCTGGGCTCGGATTTGACCAGTGTCGGCTCATCTCGCACCGGACCCACCTCCGGACAGAGCGCGATGAGCGGGCTGTTCTTGTCGCTGAATGCCGAGCTTCCATCCGCCATCACGGGGTGGAAGGGCCTGAGCGCGGCCGGATCGGCGATATAGGCGACATGGAAGACGAGAACACCCGCATGCCGCGCGGCCGCCTGCAAAGCCCGGACATTGGCGAGGATCGCCTCGAAGCCCATGGGTGGCTGAGACGACGCACTCGTAGAGAGAGAGTGAGGTCACGCCCACCAGGAGATCGGGGTG
>DATFRE010000563.1:0-7391 GCA_035263545.1 Dongiaceae bacterium | reverse complement strand
TGATCGCGCGCTGAAGCGTCACGTCGAAGGGCGGCTGCTTGCCCCGGCGCACGGTCAGCACGATCTTGGAATCGACCGGCCCGCGCATCTTGTCGACCGCTTCGGAAAGCGTCAGCCCCATGATCGGCTTGTTGTCGATCTGGACGATCAGGTCGCCGGGCTGGATGCCAGCCTTGGCCGCGGGCGTGCCATCGATGGGGGAGACGACCTTGATCACGCCGTTCTCCATCGTGACCTCGATCCCGAGGCCACCGAACTCGCCCTTCGTCTGCACCTGCATGTCATCCCATTCCTTGGGATCCATGTAGCTCGAATGCGGATCGAGGGAGGTCAGCATGCCGTTGATGGCCGACTCGATGAGCTTCTCGTCCGAGACCGGCTCGACATAGGAGGAGCGGATCTTCTCGAACACGTCGCCAAACAAATTGAGCTGCTGATAGGTATTGTTGTTGTCGTTGCTCGATTGGCCGACGGCAGCCGTCAGCGATACGAAAGCAACGGCGACCGCGCCGGCCGCCAGCCAGGATCTAAGCTTCATTTTTTTTCTTCCACGTTGGTGTCGGTTTTGCCGAGCCAGGGTGCCGGATCGATAGGGTGCCCGTCGCGACGTAGCTCGACGTAGAGTCTCGTGTTCCCGTCCTGCGGTGAGCCCATTATGCCAACGGGTTCGCCGGCAAGGACCCATTGTCCGACCGCCGCATCGCTGCGGCCCAATCCGGCCAGGACGCTATGATAGCCGCCGCTGTGTTGGATGATCAAGATTTCCCCATAGCTGCGAAAGGGCCCCCGGTAGACAACCTGGCCGTCGAAGGGGGCCAGCACGGTGGCGCCCGGCTGGGCCTGGATCAGGATTCCCTTTTCCTTGGAGCCGGATGCGGCGAGCTGGTCGAAATGGCCGATGACCGGTCCGGCGACCGGCATCACGAGGCTGCCAGGCTTTGTCGGGAAGGCCCGGGCACTGGCGGAAGCCAGGGGAAGGGCGGCCGTCTGGGGGGGAGGTGCAGCCGGGGCTGAGGCCGGGGCCGGGGAAGGCGGCAAAGCCGTGGCGGGGGCCCCGCCGGCACCCTGCCGGGCCGCATGGTCCTGGGCCGCTTGCTCTTGGGCCGCTTGCTCTTGTGCCGCTTGCTCTTGTGCCGCACGCTCTTGTGCCGCAGCCTCCTGGGCGGCGCGCTCCTGGGCCGCCTTTTGCTGGGCCGCCTGCTCGGCGGCGATCCGGTCCAACAGGTTCTTCAGATCCTTGGCCTCGGCGGCGAGCTTGGCGCTGCGGGCATCGGCCGCCGCGGCCTCCGCGGCCGTCTGGCGCTGCAGCTCTGCCTTCTCGACCAGGAGCGAGGCAATCTCGCGCCGGCCGGCATCGAGGCTGGCGGCGAGCGCCGTCATCCTGCTGCGGCGGCTGGCGATCTCTGCCGAGAGTTCCCTGAGATCGGCGATGTCCGCCTCAAGCAATTGTGATCGGCGCTGGAGCTCCGGCACCGCAAGGGCGAGCAACATCTGGCCCCGGGCCAGGTCGAGGGGGGCGGCGGAGACGAGGGCTGCTCCCGGCGGGGTCATGGCGAGGCGCTCGAGGGCGGCGAGGCTCTGGACCAGCGCCCGGCGCCGGCTGGCGAGCTCCGCAACTTGGGCCGCCTCGCGTCGCTCGAGATCGGTGAGCTGGGTCTTCAGGCGGGCGAGCGCCGTCTCGGTTTCCCGGGCGGCGGCGGCCCGGGCGACGAGCTGCGCTTGCAGGTCGGATATTTCCTTGGCCAGGGCGGCAGCGGCGGCCGAGAGCTTGCTGCTCTGGCTCTGGCTCGCCTTCAGCGCCGCCTCGATGTTCTCCAGCTCCTGGCTGCTCTGTGCCCGGCCCTGCGGCGGCGGCAAGAGCAGAGGGAGCAGCAAGAGAGCGGCGAGCACCCGGACGGGTTTCCGCGCCCACGCCCGGCACGGAGGGAGGATCGGAAGATCCGCCGGCCTAGGCCGAGACACGGCGCTCCGGCTGCGGGCGCTGCGACAAGGGCGCTCCTCGCAGCAGGGAATGGCCGGTCATGGCCGGCGGCTGTGGCATCCCCATCAGTGCCAGCAAAGTGGGGGCGATATCGGCCAGCTCCCCGTCCGCCAGGGCGGCGATTCCGGCGGGCGCGTTCACCAGGACCAGCGGCACGCGGTTGAGGGTATGGGCGGTATGCGGACCCCCGGTCATGGGATCGCACATCATCTCGGCATTGCCGTGATCGGCAGTGACCAGCATCACCCCGCCGGCTTTCTTGACCGCGGCTTCGAGCCGCCCGAGGCAGCGGTCGACGGCCTCGACCGCGGCGATGGCGGGCTCGAGCTTGCCCGAATGGCCGACCATGTCGGTATTGGCAAAGTTCACCACCGCGAAATCGAAATGCCGGCTGGCAATAGCTGCCACCAGTTTGTCGGTCACCTCATAGGCAGACATCTCCGGCTTCAGGTCATAAGTGGCAACCTTGGGCGATGGCACCAGGATCCGTTCCTCGCCGGGGAAGGGGCGCTCCTCCCCGCCGTTGAAGAAGAAGGTGACATGGGCATATTTCTCGGTCTCGGCGATGCGCAGCTGGTGCTTGCCCGCCAGCGACAGGAGCTCGCCCAGAGTGTCACGCAGGTCCTGGGGCGGAAACAGCACCTCGTGGAAGCGGCGAAGCTCGACGGAATATTCGCTCATGCTCAGCGCGGCAGCGAAGCGCGGGCGGCGCTTGCGCTCGAAGCCCGCGAAATCCGGATCGAGGAGCGCGGCCGTGATCTGGCGCATCCGGTCGGCGCGGAAATTGGCCATCAGCAGGCCATCGCCATCGCGCATGCCGTCATAGGATCCGATCACCGTCGGCTTGACGAATTCGTCCGTTTCGCCGCGGCCATAGCCCGCGGCCACGGCTTCATCGGCGTTCGCGGCCTCGAGCCCTTCGCCCGCCACCAGAGCCGCATAGGCAAGCGCCAGTCGGTCCCAGCGCTTGTCCCGGTCCATGGCGTAATAGCGCCCACCCACCGTGGCGAAGGGGATGCCCGGTCTTTCCTTGGCGAAGTCGGCGAGGAAGCCGCGTGCGCTTTCGGGCGGCGTGTCGCGCCCGTCGAGGAAGGCATGGACCAGCACGGGGATTCCGGCCTCGGCGAGACGCCGGGCGAGGGCCGACATATGCGCCTGATGGGAATGGACTCCGCCGGGAGAGAGCAGGCCCATGAGATGGCAGCGCCCGCCGGAGGCCTTGAGCTTGGCAATGAAGTCGAGCAAGGCGGGGTTCTGCGCGAGCTCGCCGGAGCGGATGGCAGCATCGATGCGCGGCAGCTCCTGCATCACCACCCGGCCGGCGCCGATGTTCATATGGCCGACCTCGGAATTTCCCATCTGCCCTTCCGGCAGGCCCACATGGAGTTCCGAGGCGTCGATCAGCGCATGGGGCGCCTCGGCCATCCATCTTTGCCAGACGGGCGCCTTGGCCAGGGTCACCGCATTGCACGCACCGGGGGCGGCATGACCCCATCCGTCCAGGATGCAGAGCAAGACGGGCTTGGGCGGCATGATCTTTCCTTGCCGGGTGTCGATCGCGCGCCTGACCTATTTGGCCGGGTAGACGCGATGAAACTGGATGTCCTTGCCGTAGAGCGTGGCGTCATCCAGGCTGGCGATGAAATCGCCGATCTTCTTCGTCTCTTCGGTCAGCAGCACGGTCTGATTGTCGCCCTCGCCGGTGACCTGGCCCTGGAGCTTGCCGGCAGTGACGGCAGCGATGAAGGGCTTGTCGTTGATGAAATGAACGGTGAGCGCGCCGTCGGGTTGCAGCTGATAGGCGATGAAGACATAGGTGGCTGCCCCGCCGGAATCTTCCTCGCCCGTGCCCGCCGTCTGCAGGTTGGCGATGTGCCGCTTGCCGATCGCGCTGACGAAGCCCTCATAGTGATCGGCCTCGCCGGTCCCGTCGCCCTTGTGATTGACGGTATAGACCTCGATCATGCCCTGGCCGCTGTCATAGACATGCAGGAACAGCCGGCCATCCTCCCACTCCGCCTGCCACACGCCGTTCAGCGCCGGCTCCTTGACCGCGGCAGCGGGGTCGCCCGCCGGGTTCTGCGACTCCGGGATGCAGGCGGCGAGGACGAGGGAGAAGATGACGGCGCCGAACCGGGACCAAAGACGAAGCATGGCCGGGAGGATAATCGGAACTCAGGCGCGATGATAGGGGTGGCCAAGCAGGATCTGCTGGGCGCGATAGAGCTGCTCGGCGAGAAGGCCGCGCACCAGCAGATGCGGCCAGGTCATGGGCCCGAGGGAGAGCGTCATGTCTGCCGCCGCCTTCACCTCCGGCGCAAGGCCATCGGCGCCGCCGATCAGGAAGGCAATCTCATCGCCATGCTCGCGCCAGGCGGCATAGCGCCTGGCCAAACCCAGGGTATCGAGCGCCTCGCCGCGCTCATCGAGGGTGACGAGGACCGGCCGGGTGCCCGACTTGCTCCCGCGCCGCCGGAGCTGTCCCAGCAGAAGCTCGCCCTCCCGGCGCGCGAGCTCGGACCCGGACAGCGCCCGGCGCTCCTCCACCTCGATCAGCTCCAGGGGCGGTCGCAGCCGGCCGTTGTACTCCGCGAACAGCTCCTGCGCCGGGCCGGAGCGCAGCCGCCCGACCGCGATCAGAAGGAGTCGCATGATCGCTGCCGCATGGATAAAGTCTGCCCCTATGCTTCTTGCGACGCCTGCCCGCCTGCCCCAACGCATCGCGATCTTCGTCGTTCCGAAATTCTCGATGATGGGCTTCGCCTGCGCCATCGAGCCGCTGCGCAGCGCCAACCGCATGAGCGGGCGCGACCTCTATAGCTGGCATATCCTGTCCAAGGACGGCAAGCCGGTCACCGCCAGCAACGGCATTCCCGTCGTGCCGGAGGCGCCGCTCGCCGAGGCGGTGCGCTATGACGTTCTCATCGTCAGCGCCGGCATCGACGGCCATCTCTACGAGGACAAGGAGGTCTTCGCCCAGCTCCGCCGCATCGCCCGGCGGGGCATGGATATCGGGGCACTGACCCTCGGCAGCTATCTCCTAGCCCGCGCCGGCCTGCTCGACGGCTATCGCTGCACGGTGCATTGGGAAAATCTCTCCGGCTTCACCGAGGCCTTTCCCCAACTCGACGTGACCTCCGAGCTGTTCGAGATCGACCGCGACCGCTTCACCTGCTCCGGCGGGATCGCGGCCTTCGATCTGATGCTGCATGTCATCGCCGCCCAGCACGGCTTCGCCCTGGCCTCGGCGGTCTCCGACCAGTTCATCCATGAGCGCATCCGCGACAAGCGCGACCGCCAGCGCATGGCGCTGCCCGCGCGCCTCGGCATCCGCCATCCGAAGCTGCTCGCGGCCATCCGGCGCATGGAGGACAATCTCGAGGAGCCGGTCAGCCGATCGGAGCTCGCCCGCACGATCCGGGTCTCCTCGCGCCAGCTGGAGCGCCTGTTCCGCAAGTATCTCGGCCGCACGCCGACCCGCTTCTATCTCGATCTCCGGCTCGACAAGGCGCGCCAGCTCCTGCAGCAGACGGATATGACGGTGCTCGACGTGGCACTCGCCTGCGGTTTCGTCTCGGCCTCGCACTTCTCCAAATGCTACCGCGAGCGCTTCGTGCGCACGCCCCGGGCCGAGCGCCAGCGGCCAATCTGAGGCAAGATTGCTCCTGGGCGTGGCGTTTCGCCGGTGCGCCGGGCCTGCTACTCTGGCGGCAATGGGCATCCGGCTTCGGCGGAAAGGATCTCGATATGAAGCGCCTGCATGTGAACCTCGCGGTCAAGGATCTGGACCAGTCGGTCCGCTTCTATTCGACCCTTTTCGCCGCCGAACCGACGGTGCTGAAACCCGACTATGCCAAATGGATGCTGGATGATCCGCGGGTGAACTTCGCGATCTCGACCCGGGGTGCCGCCCATGGGCTCGATCACCTGGGCATTCAGGTCGATAGCCGCGAGGAGCTGGCCGAGCTCGCCGATCGGCTGGAAAATGCCGGCACGATGGTACATGACAAGGGCGAGGCCCATTGCTGCTATGCCCGCTCCGACAAGGCCTGGGTGCGCGATCCGGAGGGCTTGGCCTGGGAAAGCTTCTTCACCTTCGGCAGCGAGACGCTCTATGGCGAGGACCGCGCCATCACGGCGCCGGCGCCCAAGGTCGAGGTGCCGGCCGAGGCAAGCACTGAGGCGGCAGCCGCCCCCCGACGTGCCTGCTGCGGCAAAGATGCGGCCTGACCTGGACGCTCAGAGCACCCCGTCCAATATGGTCCCCTAGGTCCGCTCGACTCTCGAATCACCCTCGGGCATCTTCGCGCCATGGCAAGCAAACCGAACGACGTCTATCTGGTCGACGGCTCGGGCTACATCTTCCGCGCCTTCCATGCCCTGCCGCCAATGACCCGCAGCGACGGCACGCCGACCAACGCGGTCTATGGCTTCACCAACATGCTGCTGCGGCTGGTGGAGGATACCGACGCCGAGTTCATCGCCGTCATCTTCGATGCCGGCCATAAATCCTTCCGCAACGAGATGTATGCGGATTACAAGGCCCACCGCCCGCCGCCGCCACCGGAGCTCGTACCGCAATTCGCGCTGATCCGCGAGGCGACGCTCGCCTGCAACGTGCCGGCTGTCGAGCTCGCGGGCTATGAGGCCGACGATCTGATCGCCACATATGCGAAGCTGGCGGATGCGCGGGGCGATCACGTCACCATCGTCTCCTCCGACAAGGATCTGATGCAGCTCGTCGGCGGCAAGATCGCCATGCTGGATCCGATCAAGAACAAGCGGATCGGCGAGGCCGAGGTGCGCGAGAAGTTCGGGGTCGGTCCGGACAAGGTGGTCGATGTCCAGGCCCTCGCCGGCGACTCGACGGACAATGTGCCGGGCGTGCCGGGGATCGGGGTCAAGACCGCGGCGGAGCTGATTACCACTTATGGGGATCTCGACACGCTGCTCGCACGGGCGGGCGAGATCAAGCAGCCGAAGCGGCGTGAGGCGCTGATCGCCAATGCGGCGCTCGCGCGCACCAGCCGCGATCTGGTTCGCCTGCGCGACGACGCGCCTTTGCCCCTGCCGCTGGAGGCCTTCACGCGGCGGGAGCTGCTGGCGGATGTGCTGCTTCCCTTCCTTAGCCACAACCAGTTCCGCTCCACCTTGGCGCGGATGGAGGCGAAGCTCGCGAAGGCGGCGTCCCAGGCGCTGAAGGCGACCGAGGCGGCCGCCGCGCCAGCGGCGGCCCTCAGGGAACCTCCGGCGCCGACCGGGCTGCAAGGGGCCCATGCCTATGTGCTGGTGCAGGATCTGGCCGCCCTCGATGAGTGGATCGCCGGCGCACGGCGCGGCGGCTTCGTTGCCTTCGATACCGAGACGACCTCCGTCGACCCGATGCGCGGGGAGCTGGTGGGAGTCTCCC
>DATFRE010000562.1:0-2785 GCA_035263545.1 Dongiaceae bacterium | reverse complement strand
TGCCAGAACAGGAGAGGACATCCATGAAAGATCGTGACCCCTTTACCGGCGGGCTTTCGGGCCTTCGCCGCCCCTTGTCGCGCCGCAAGGCATTGACGACCCTCGGCAGCGCGAGTCTGCTCGTCCCCGCCGCCCCCTATATCGTGCGCCGGGCCTTTGCCGCCGACCAGCCCATGGGCCCCGGCGGCATACCGCTCGCCCGCCCCGATCATCCGGTGACGCTGCCGCTCTATGAGGATCCCATCAAGTCCGAGATGGCGCCGGAAACCGGCGGCGATTTCATCGTCTATGTCTATGCCGACTACATCGACAAGGGTCTGGTCACCGCCTTCTGCAAGGCGCATGGCGTCAACATGCAGCTGACCACCTATGACAGCCAGGACGAGGCGATCACCAAGCAGGCGACCCATGCGGTCAGGCCCGACGTCGTCAACATCACGCCCGATCGCCTGGCTCAGGCCGTCGCGGGCAAGCTGATCAAGCCGATCAACCACGACTACATCCCCAATCTGAAGGGCAATGTCTGGGACAGCCTGCAGAGCCCCTTCTACGATGTCGGATCGCGCTTCACCGTGCCCTACACCATCTACAAGACCGGCATCGGCTGGCGCACCGACAAGGTGAAGGAGGATATCGCCAAGCTCGATAATCCCTGGTCGATCTTCTGGAACGCGAAGGCCTATAACGGCTATGTCGGCGTGCTGGACGATGCGCGCGAATCGCTCGTCATGGCGATGCTCTATCGCCAGTTCTACGACATCAACACCGAGGATCCGGGGGAGATCGACAAGGCGCTGGCCGATCTGAAGGCGCTGATCCCGATCTGCAATCCCAAGATCAACATCACCGAATACCAGACCCTCGCCACCGGCCAGAGCTGGCTGCACCAGTCCTGGTCCGGCGATCTGCTCGGCGCCTATGTCAATTATCTGCCGTCGGGGGATGACGGGAGCAAGCTGCGCTTCTGGGCGGCGGAGAAGGGCAAGGGGCCGATCCAGAACGATTGCTGGGCCGTCTCGGCGACGACGACCAAGCCGGTGCTGGCGCATCTCTTCCTGAACTACATCCTCGACCAGGACGTGGCCTACAACAACTTCATCAAGTTCACCGGCTACCAGCCGCCGCAGAAGTCGATCACGCCGGACGCGCTGATCGCCAAGAAGGTGGTGCCGGAGACCCTCAGGAACGCGGTGATGGGGCCGGAGGATGCGGGCCCGGGCTCGATGCAGGAATGCACCCTCACCTCGACGGGCCAGAAGCTCTGGCAGAGCGCCTACGCGAAGTTCAATTCGGGAACCTGACGAGGCGAGCCGGGGCGGCAGGTAATGTATCCGAAGTGGCTATGGCCGGCCTTCGCCCTTCCGGGGGTGATCTGGCTGATCCTGCTGTTCCTGACGCCCTTTTATGCGGTGGTCGGCGTCGCCTTCGGCGGCGTCGACCCCATCTTCCAGAACCCGGTGCCGGCCTGGAATCCGCTGGCCTGGGACTTTACCTCCTTCATGGATACGCTCCGGGGCTTCCTGCCGGGGGCGACCTACTGGGGTGTCTTCCTGCGCACCACGGAATATGTCGGGATCTCGCTGGCGCTCTGCCTGCTCATCGGCTATCCGGTCACCTATTACATCTCGCGCCACACGCGGCGCACCAAGTCCCTGCTGTTGGCGCTCCTGATCCTGCCCTTCTGGGTCAGCTATCTCATGCGCATGCTGGCCTGGGTGAATCTCTTCGCGCCGGAAGGCTATGTGAACGGCTTCCTGCGCTGGAGCCATCTCGTCACCACCCCGCCGGACTGGCTGAACGGCAATCCCGTCTCGGTGATCCTGGGCCTCGTCTACGGCTATATCCCCTATCTGATCCTGCCGCTGCTGGCCTCCCTCGACCGCATCGACAAGAGCCTGCTGGAGGCGGCGCGCGATCTCGGCGCCAATCCCTTCACCGCCTTCCTGCACGTGACCCTGCCGCTGTCGAAGACCGGCATCCTCGGCGCCAGCGTCATCATCGCGCTGCCCATGTTCGGGGACTACTACACCCCCAACATCATCTCCGGCTCGCCCAAGACCAGCATGCTCGGCAACCAGATCGACATCTATTTCCATGGCGGGCCGCAGCCTTCCGTGGGCGCGGCGCTGACGCTGATCCTCTCCGCCTTCCTCGGCGTGCTCATGGCCTATTACATGTATACGGTCTCCAAGGCCCAGCGGGAGGCACAGGGATGAGTCGCCGCGGCAGGAGGGTCTGGGCATGACGGAGATCGCCCTCAAGGGCCGCGCGGCGGCGCCGCGCACGGGGCTGCAGCGTCTGCGCGACTGGGCGGCCAACCCCTGGGGTCGGCCGCGCTTCCTGGTGCTGGTCACCTGGGTCTATGTCCTCTCCTCCATCCTGCCGGTCATCATCGCCATCCAGTTCTCCTTCAACGCCGGGCGCTCGGTCACCGCCTGGCAGGGCTTCTCCCTCTCGCGCTGGTATTGGGGCGATCCCGTCGATTCGGTCTGGCATGATCCGACCCTGCAGCAGGCCCTGATCCAGAGCCTGAGGCTCGCCGGGCTCGACATGCTGGTTGCGACCCCGCTGGGCGTGCTGCTCGCCCTCGGGCTCGCCCGCTGGCGCGGGCCGCTTGCCGGGCCGTCGAATTTCCTGATGCTGTTCCCGCTGGTGACGCCCGAGATCGTCATGGGCGTCTCGCTCTCGCTGGTGTTCGCCTACGTCTTCGACTTCATCGAGCCGAGCACGACCGCGCAGGTGCTCGGCCACGTCACCTTCTCGCTGTCCTATGTTGTGGTGATCG
>DATFRE010000561.1:0-10773 GCA_035263545.1 Dongiaceae bacterium | reverse complement strand
ACGCCCTCGGCAGCCCGGCGCATACCTCCCGTAAGCGGACTGCAAATCCCCGTACGTCGGTTCGATTCCGGCCCGGGCCTCCATCATCCATGGCGGGCCTAATCCGCAGCCTCATCTGCGCGGCTTGACCGAGAGGCCGGTTTGCCCGCCCGGTCCTCTTCTTGCCTCGCCTCGGGACGGAACTTGCCCCCGCCGTCGCGCGCTCAGTGTGCTTTAACAGGCGAAGCTGCCGGCTGTGCCCTCGGAGCTGACGGGTGCCGGGAGTGACCCTGGGCCCTGAGCATAGGCAGAGCTGCATTTGACCATGAATCCCCCCACCCCACCGTCGGCGGTCTTTCCGACGGCGCTGGTCGACCTCTTCGACCGGGTCACGACCGGACTAGCACTGGTCCAGGACGGTCGCTTCCTCTACGCCAATGGGCCCCTTTCCGACATCTTCGGCTATGAGCCCGCCGAACTGCTCGCGCTCGCAGGGTTGCAGGACCTGGCGGATGCCGAGGATGGTACGCTGATCGAGGATACCCTCCGCCGATGCCTCGATGGCGAGGAGGGCCATATGCCCTGCATCTTCAGGGGCCGGCGGAAGGACGGGTCGGTGATTGATGTCGAGCTCGCCGGTGCCGTCATGTCCATCGACGGGCGCGCGGCCGTCCTTGCCCATCTGCGCGATGTCACCCAGCGGCGGATGCTGGCGGCGCGGGCGATCGAGGCCGAGGCAAGGCACCGGCAATACGAGAGATTGCTCGACACCGCGGAGGTCTTCATCTGGGAAGAGGATCTCTCCGGGGTGTGGGCGGCGCTTCAGCGCTTGCGCGGACAGAACCTGGGCGATATCGGGCGCCATCTTCGCGAGCACCCGGCTTTGGCCGAGGAGTTGATGAGCCTGCTGCGGATCAATCACCTGAACGCCGCCAGCGCCCGGCTTCTCGGAATCGACAGGGATCGCCCGGGCGCCTCGAGCCTACCCGATGAGACGCGCCGCATGCTGGCCGCCATCTTCCGCGAGCAGCTTGTGGCGATCTGGGACGGCCTGCACGAGCTGCGCTGCGACGTCGTCCTTCCGAGGGCTCCGGATAAACCCCTCACCGGCCTGCTCACCATGCGCATGCCCCAAACCGAGGCGGCCGCCCGCCAGACGGCGGTGGTGCTGCTCGACATCACGGAGCGCAAGGCCGCCGAGAGCAGGCTGGCTCATCTGGCGCGGTTCGATTCATTGACCAGCCTGCCCAATCGGGCAACCTTCACCGAACGGCTCACCGAAGCCATGGCGCGGGCGCGGCGCGGCGGCGGCGGTCTCGCGATCCACATCCTGGATATCGATGGATTCAAGGCGGTCAACGACACTCTGGGGCACCCCACGGGTGATTCTCTGCTCCAGGCGATCGGGAAGCGTTTGAAAGGCACCGTCCGCTCGACCGATACGGTCGCGCGCCTCGGCGGCGACGAGTTCGCCATCATCCAGACCGATGTGACGGATGCGAGCGGCGTCGATCTCCTGGCCTCGAAGCTGCTCCGCCGGCTGGCACAGCCCTATACCATCGCGGAGCGCCGGCTCAATGTTTCGGTGAGCATCGGGATCACGCTGCTGTCGCCGCGGATCCGCGATCCCGAGATGATGATGGCCCATGCCGATCTCGCCCTCTATCGCGCCAAGCAGGAGGGCCGCAACCGCTATCGGTTCCATTCGCTGGAAATGGAGCGAGAGATCCGCGCCCGGACGACGCTCGCAGGCCAGCTGCGCGAGGCGATCGAGACGGATCAGCTCCTGCTCTATTATCAACCACAGGTCGCCTATCCCGGCGGCGAGGTGATCGGCCTCGAGGCGCTCCTGCGTTGGCGGCGCAGCGATGGCGAGCTGTTGCGGCCTGCCTCCTTCCTGCGCATCGCCGAGGAAACGGGCCTGATCGTACCCATGGGCCAGTGGGCGCTGCGTGCCGCCTGCCGCCAGCTGCACGATTGGACGCAAGCCGGGATCGAGCCGCCGCTGCTGGCGGTCAATGTCTCCGCCCGGCAGCTTCGCAGCGAGAGCGATTTCGAGGCGGTGCTGCGTGCGACGCTGAGGGAGCATGGGCTCGCGCCATCGCAGCTCGAGCTGCAGCTGACCGAGGCGGTCCTGGCCGACGCCGCGCGGGAATCCGAGGATCCGGTCGAGGAGCTGCGGCGGCTGGGTGTCGGGATCGCCATCGACGATTTCGGCACGGGCTCGTCATCCCTCGGCTATCTCACCTCATTCCGCTTCAACCGCTTGAAGGTGGCCCATCAATTCGTCCACGACATCCTGAGCAACAGCAGCGATCTCGCGATCGTGCGCGCGAGCCTGCGGCTGGCCGAGGAGATCGGCCTGCGCGCGATCGCCGAGGGCGTGGAGAACCGGGCCCAGGCGGACCTGCTCGCAAGCCTTGGCTGCCATGAGATGCAGGGACGATTCTTCGGCCGGCCCATGCCGGCAGCGGCGGTCGAACCCCTGCTGCGGGCCGGCCGAATCCAGCACCCGGCGACAGCCGGAGCGCTGACCATCTGAACGGCAAAGCGGCCGCCCCAAGGGGCGGCGACCGGGCCCGCTAGGCTGTGGCGATGACGGCTCGAAGCTGGTCGACGATGTAGTCCTGGGTCGCCTCGTCGAGATAGGGATGGAACGGCAGGCTCAGCACCTGCCGGGCCAATAGTTCGGCGACCGGCACGCCACCTGCCACAATCGGATAGTCGCGATAGGCCGGCTGATGGTTGAGGCTGCGCGGATAGTAGATCGCGGTCGGCACGCCCACGGCTTTCAGCCCCGCCGCGACGCGATCGCGATTGTCGAGCTTGATGGTGTACTGGGCCCAGACCGAGCGCGCCTTGCTGTCGATCACCGGCACATCGACCATGTCGGCCAGCGCCGCGTTGTAGCGCGCCGCCACTTTCTGGCGCAGCTCGATCTCCTCGGCGAAGATCGAGAGCTTGGCCAGCAGCACCGCTGCCTGCAGGCTGTCCAGGCGGGAGTTGATGCCGATGCGCACATTGTCGTAGCGGTCGCGGCCCTCGCCATGCTGGCGCAGCGAGCGCAGCAGGGATGCGGTCTCGGCATCGGGCGTGAAGACGGCGCCGCCATCGCCGTAGCAGCCCAGGGGCTTGGAGGGGAAGAAGCTGGTCGCCGCGATATGGCCGAAGGTGCCCACCTGACGATTGCCGCGGCTGGCGCCGAAGCTCTGGGCCGCATCGGCGATGATCAGCATGCCATGCGCCGCGGCGGCGGCGTCGAGGGCGGCGTAGTCCGCCGGCAGGCCGAAGAGATCGATGGGCATCACCGCGCGGGGATTGAGCCCGGCCTTGCGCGCCGTCTCGACCGCGGCCGTCAGGCTGGCGATATCGATATTGAAGCTGTCGCCCCGCACGTCGCAGAAGACCGGTGTGGCGCCGACAAGCACCACCGCCTCGGCCGAGGCGGAGAAGCTGAAGGCCGGCACGATCACCGCATCCCCGGGCCCGATCCCCAGTGCCCGCATGGCGAGGTTCAAGGCGTCGGTCCCATTGGCGCAGCCGATCACATGATGCGCGCCGCAGAAGGCCGACAGCGCGGTCTCGAGCGCCGGCACCTCGGGTCCCATGATGAACTGGCCATGGTCCAGGACCCGGCGCATGCCTTGATCAACCGATTCGCCCAGCCGACGCCGCTGTGCCTGCAAGTCTATGAAAGGAATAGGCATTTTAATGGCGGCGGGCTTCGACATGCTGTTCATGACACCGGTTCCGGGGGTATTTCTGCAAATGAATTCAAGCTGCTTAGCACAGCGACTCGCAAAAGAGCAGGCCTCATTTCGTCGCGTCGGGGCGCTGCGGGACCCCGGCGGCGCGTGGCGGCGGGCGCCCAAATCTTGCCCCGCAGGGCCGCCGCGTCGCAATATCGACGATCATCGGAGGGACAGGGCCCCATGATCGAGCTCGAGAGCGTCGTCGATGCGTTGAGCCACCACATGCCCATCAGGCTCGGCGTGCTGCGTCTCGCCGGTGCGGGGGAGAACCGGCGCACCGGCCTCGTCATCGTCGACGAAGTGAACGGCTTTGCCACGGTGGGGGCCGGTTATTTGGCCCCGCCGGAGGAAAACCCGCAGGTGACGCGGATGATCGAGGAGACGAACCTCCTCGCCCATGCCTTCACCGAGCGGGGCTGGCCGGTCTTCGCCTTTCTCGACAGCCACACGCCGGGCAAGCCCGAGCCCCCCTACCCGCCCCACTGCGAGATCGGCACCGGCGAGGAGGATCTCGTGCCGGCGCTCCGCTGGCTGGAGAGCGACCCGAACACCACCCTGGTGCGCAAGGACTGCATCAATGGCTTCATCGGCGCCATCGCTCCCGATGGCCGCAACCTGGTCACGGAATGGGTCAACGCCAACAAGCTGGACCGCGTGCTGGTGGTCGGGATCTGCACCGATATCTGCGTCATGGATTTCGTGCTGACGCTGCTCTCGGCGCGCAATCACGACCTGATGCCGAGCCTGAAGGATATCCTGGTCTATGAGGCAGCCTGCGCGACCTACCACCTGCCGCGGGTGACCGCGGAGAGCCTGGGTCTCGGCATCCATGCCGCCCATCCCCAGGATGTCGCGCACTATATGGGCCTCTATTTCATGTCCTCGCGCGGGGCCGAGCTCGTCGACACGGTCGAGATCGGGCCGCGCTGAGCCGCTGTTTCAAGTCCAAGGAGAGTACCCGTCATGGCCGAGCCTCAATCCGCCGGCGCCAGCGCCGGCAAGCTTGTCATCCGCAATATCGGGCTCATGCTCTCGGGCGATCTCGGGCAACCGATCCTGGACGCCGACACGCTCGCCGCCATCGACGGCAAGATCACCGCCATCGGCAAGGCGAAGGATGTCGATACCGAGAAGGCGACGACCGTGATCGACGCCAAGGGCACCGCGCTCGCCCCCGGGCTGATCGACAGCCATGTGCATCCCGTCTTCGGCGACTGGACGCCGCGCCAGAACCAGCTCAACTGGATCGACAGCTTTCTCCATGGCGGCGTGACCAGCATGGTCTCGGCGGGAGAGGTGCATCTGCCGGGCCGGCCCAGGGATGTCGTGGGTGTCAAGGCGCTCGCCATAACCGCTCAGCGCGCCTTCGACGGCTTCCGGCCGGGCGGGGTCAAGATTCACGCGGGGGCGCCCGTCATCGAAAAGGGCATGGTCGAGGAGGACTTCAAGGAGCTGGCCGCCGCCGGCGTGCGCCTGTTGGGCGAAGTCGGACTCGGCGGCGTCAAGAGCGGCCAGGAAGCCAAGCAGATGGTCGGCTGGGCCCGCAAATACGGTATCCAGAGCACGATCCATACCGGCGGCCCCTCGATCCCGGGATCCGGCCTTATCGACAAGGATGTGGTGCTGGAGGCCGACGCCGATGTGATTGGCCATATCAATGGCGGCCACACCTCGCTTCCCCTCGACCAGATCCGCTGCCTCTGCGAGCAATGCAAGCGGGCGATCGAGATCGTCCATAACGGCAATGAAAAGGCAGCCCTCTTCGCCCTCCATACGGCGCGCGAGCTGGGTGAGCTCCACCGCGTCATCCTGGGAACGGATTCCCCTGCGGGCTCCGGCGTCCAACCGCTCGGCATCCTGCGCCTGATCGCGCTTCTCTCGAGCCTGGGCGAGGTGCCGGCGGAGCAGGCCTTCAGCTTCGCGACCGGCAACACCGCCCGCATGCGCAAGCTGGCTAGCGGGCTGATCGAGACCGGCCGGCCTGCGGATTTCATTCTCATCGACAAGGCCCAGCACAGCGCCGGCAAGGATCTGCTCGATTCCATCCGCCTCGGCGACCTGCCGGGCGTCGGCATGGTGGTGATCGACGGGCAGGTGCGCATCGGCCGCAGCCGCAACACCCCGCCGGCGGAGCGGGTGGCGGAGCTGGTGAAGGCCTAGCGCCACGCACTATCCCCACGCGCTCGTTCAAGGGCCGATACGCGCTGTCGGGTTGCTACGGCAATTGCTCGCCAGGGAGCAAGGCGCCGAAGTTTCACTTGACCGTCATCCGGTCGCCGGCCGTCTTGGCGATATGTTCAGGATTCGGCGGGATCATTGCCGTCCCGGCGCCGGCATGGAAAACGAGGGAGGAATCGCATGTTCGACCCCATGAAGCTCCTGGGCGAGATGATGGACAGCCAAGCCTCACCGACGGCAGCAGGCCGGCTCGATGCGGCGCTGAGCCGCGGCGGGCTCAGCGCGCCGGGGAGCCCGCTTGCCCAGTTCCTCCAGGGCGGCGCGGCGGGGCAGAGTTCGGGGCCGGGGGCAGGAGGTGGCTTCGGCGACCTGCTGAACAATCTCCTCGGCGCCGCCCAGCAGGGGTTCGGCCAGGCGAAGGAGCAGGTGCAGCAGAACAACCCCCTCGCGATCGGCGGGCTTGGCGCGCTGGCGGGCGCGATTCTGGGCGGTGGCAAGGGCGCGGTCGGCGGCGGCCTCATGGCTGTCATGGGCAGCCTCGCCTATTCGGCCCTGCAGCGCGCGAACCAACAGCAGCAGGCGCCGGGCGGCGCCACTTCAGCGGGCGCTGGCCTCGGGGGTGTTGGCGCCGGCCCCGCGATTGCCGGCGGCCCGCATGCCGACCAGGGGGAGGCCCAGGGCTCGGCGCTCCTCATGCTGCGGGCCATGATCAGCGCGGCCAAGGCCGACGGCCAGATTGACCAGGGTGAGATGGAACGGATTCTGAGCAAGCTGAGCGAGGCGGGCTCGGACCCGGAGGCGCGTGACTTCGTCCTCTCGGAGATGCGCGGACCTCTTGACCTCGAGGGCCTCGTCGCCGGGGTCAGGACGCCCCAGCAGGCCGCCGAGGTCTACGCCGCCTCGCTGCTGGCGATCGAGGTCGATACGCCGGCGGAGAAGGACTACCTCGACCGCCTTGCCCGGGCGCTGAACCTGCCGCCCCAGGTGACGGCGCATATGCACGGGGTGCTGGGCGTGCAAGCCTGACGCCGCCCGGGATGGCAAGACCCCATCCCTCTGCAGCGCCCGCGCTCGTTCGCTCCTGTGATAATATTCCCAGACTCAGAAGTTGATCGCGGTACCCAGATCTAGCTCGAACGAGTGGACCTTGCTGGAGTTGACGCCGACAGCGGCCGGAACTGGCACCGAGGCGCCGAAAGGACCGAAACTTACATTGCCGTAGTTCGAAGCGGTGTAGGCGACCTGCCCTTCGAGCGAGATCCCGGGCCCCAGAGCATAGGCGCCATTGAGCGAGGCACCCCAAAATATCTGGTTGTCCGCGGTCGCGAAGGGATTGCCCGTAATGACGGGACCGCTCTGCTGATAGCTGGCGTAGAGGCCCTGCAGACCAAAGGACCAGGCGTCGATCGTGTAGGCGGCACCGCCGGTCACTATCCAGCCATTATCGTCGGAGGTGGCATTGGTTGCCGCCGAGTAGTCGGCATGGAGGTAGTCATGCATGTAGGCGCCCGACACACCCACCGTCCAGTGGCCGAAGCCAATCTGGAGGCCGGCCTGGTACCATGCCGGCTTCCTGCCGGCCGTCCCGCCCGCGGGGGTGTACTGGGTGAAGGCCCACTCGCCGCCGCCGCCCACTTCCAGATTCCAGCCGCCGAAGTCATGGGTATAGTCGGCGGCGACCGACAGGATGTTGTTGCCCGTATTGCCCGACCCCGGCGCCGTGACGTCGGTTCCGTAGGATAGACCGCCGCCGGCCCGTCGCTGGCCACCCGTCGGGGTGAAAGAGATCCCAAAGGTGAGACCGCCGAAGTCGGGTGAGAAATATTCGATCTTGTTGCCCTTGCTTTCGATGCCGAAGCAGGTGCCGATCGAACCCATGGGCGCGACGCCGAAGGTGGAGAAATAGCCGGCAGCTGAATTGCTGACGTTGGCAACGCCGGTGTTCTGGTTGCGCGACTGGACGAAGCCGACATTGCTGAAGGAATTTTCCGGATTGTTGACCCCGAATTGCGAGGTCACATTGCCGGGATCCATGACGCAGTCGGTCACCAGCGCGCTATAGGCCTCGCCGACGCGGATCTGACCGAACTTGCCGCTGAAATCGGCATAGGCGCGGTTGATCTGGCTTGTACTATCGGACTTCGCGACGTTCTCGGCGTCCAGGCCGACGAGGACGCCGACCGTGATTCCGTTGTCGAGGGTGGTCTTCCCGGTGAAGTTGACGCGGATCTGCTGGCGCATCGACACGTTCTGGCGATCGAAATTGCCGAGGCCCGAGGTCGTGACACCGACGCCCTGGGCCAGCGGACCTGTGCCAAAGTGCTGGCTGGTCGGGCTGTTGCCGAAGCTGCCACCTATCGCATTGCGATAGAAGCCCGTGATGCCGAGCTTCAGTCCGCTTGCCGCCGACGCGTCGCCCGCGACCAGACCCACGGCGACAAGAGTGGTCGTGCCTAGCAGCGAAGTTCTCATGGCAAGTTCCCCCGAACTGATAAGTTGTGGCCGACACAGCTTATGCGTCTAAAAAGCAGCCAAACATCGAGGTAAGAGGTGAGATGTGCTGGAGTAAGGCTAGCACGAACTGGTTACAGACCTGTTTCGGCCCACCGCATGGCGGCCAAATGCTCAGCCCGCGGGGGATTGTTACGTGGTCAGACCTGACTCGGCCGGCATCGCCCCCGGGCTGCGAAGCACGCGGAAGGCGAGGAAGCTGAAGACGATTGTCACGATCGGATTCAGGATATTGAAGAAGCAATAAATTGCATATCCCAGGGTGGGAACGCCGAGGGCTGCCGCCATATAGGCGCCGCAGCTGTTCCAGGGCACCAGCGGGGAGGTGACAATCGCCGAATCGCCGATGACGCGGGAGAGGAAGACGGGCGCCAGGCCGCGCTTCGAGAACTCGGGGCGGAAGAGGCGGCCGGGAAGCACCACGGCGATGTACTGATCCGAGGTGATGATGTTCGCGCTGATGCAGGTCGCGACGAGCAGGGATACGAGCGATCCCACGGAGCGGGCGCGGCGGACCAGCGGATTGATCAGCCGCGTCATGAAGCCGCCATGCTCGACGGCCGCGCCGAAGGCAAGCGCGCAGATGATGAGCCAGACCGTGATCATCATGCTCGACATGCCGCCCCGGCTCATGAGCTGGTCGATGGCGGCATCGCCGGTTTCGACGCGATAACCGGTCGCCAATGCGGCCCAGACGCCTTTGACAATGGCCAACGGCCGTCCGAGCTCCGGTGCCTTCGCGAAGGCCACAGCGGCATCCGGATTGTGAACCACCGCCAGCAGACCTCCGGCCAGGGCGCCGATGAAAATGGCGACCAAAGGCGGCCAGCGCAGGAGCGCAAGGACGAGGACGACGACCAGCGGCAGGAAGTTCCAGGGGGATACGACGACATGATTCTGGATCGACGCCAGGGTGGTCGAGGGGTCGAAATCACCCGGCTTGCCCAGGAACGCGAATCCGATGACCGCCAGCACCAAAGCCGGTACCGATGTCCAGAGCGACTCCCGGACATGGGTGAAGAGGTCTGAGCCCGCGGCGGCAGTCGCCAGATTCGCGGTATCCGAAAGCGGCGAGGACTTGTCGCCGAAATAGGCCCCCGAGATGACGGCGCCGGCGGTGATCTCCGGCGAGAGATGCATGCTGCCGGCGATCCCCATCAGGCCGATGCCGATGGTCCCCGCAGTGGTCCAGGAGCTGCCGATACTGAAAGCGACGGCCGCGCAGATCAGCGCTGACGTCGCGTAGAAGTAGTTGGGGCTCAGGATCTGCAGGCCGTAATAGACCATGGCGACGATGGTGCGCTGAGCGCCCAGGTCCCGATCAGCGCGCCAACGGCCAGCAGGATGCCGATGGCAGCGATGCCTGTGGCGACGCCGTCGATCATCGCCCGCCGGATGCCCTCCAGGGGCAGGCCATTCTTATAGGCAAGGCCGGCAGCGACAAGGGCGCAGAAGATCAGGGCGATCTGATTGGGCCCGTAGGATGCGTCGTTGTGAAAGAGGTAGAAGGAGAGCGACAGCAGAACGATCAGGAGGCCGATGGGAAGCAGCGAATCGAGGAGGGTCGGCTCGCGCACGCCCGGCGCGCCATCTCCGCCCGCGGGCTGCTCGTGATCGCCTTGTGGCACGATGGCTCCCCCTCCCCGACCCTTACGTCAGCCGGACGCCCATTCTATCCCGCTGGCCTCCTTTGTCACCGTGGTCCCGGCTTGGCCGCTGATGATCCCGGGCAGATCCTTCAGCGCGCCGATGGCGGCGCGCTTGCCGGTTGCCTCCGCGAAACGGCGGGCGGCATCGACTTTCGGTCCCATCGACCCGGCTGGAAAGGGGTAGGCCGTCAGGGCCTCTGGGCTCGCACGGCGCATCGCCCGGGCGTTCGGCTTGCCCCAGTTCTCGAACACGGCATCGGCATCCGTCGCCATGACGAAGAGGTCGGCCCCGAGCTCGCGGGCGAGGAGCTCGGAGCAGAGATCCTTGTCGATCACCGCCTCGATCCCGCGCAGCTTCCGGCCCGGCTCATAGACCGTCGGAATGCCGCCGCCGCCGGCGGCAATGACCACCGCGCCCTTCTCCAGCAGCCATTTGATCGGCCGCATCTCGAAGATTCGCTTCGGCAAGGGCGAGGCGACGACGCGGCGCCATTTGTCGCCGTCCTGCTTCATGACCCAGCCCTTCTCGCTCTGCAGCCGCTTTGCCTCCGCCTCGCCGTAGACGGGGCCGATGAACTTGGTCGGATTCTTGAAACCCGGATCCTCCCGGTCGACCTCCACCATCGTCAGCACGGTCGCAAACGGGACTTCGAAGGGCAGCAGGTTGCCCAGCTCCTGCTCGATCATATAGCCGATCATGCCTT
>DATFRE010000560.1:0-9799 GCA_035263545.1 Dongiaceae bacterium | reverse complement strand
GCAAGGGCGGCCTGCAGCAGCTTGGCCCGTGCCTGGAGGTCCGCCTTCGTGCCGGTCGCCTGGTAAAGCAGCGCGCGGCCCATCGGGCCCGGATCTTTCGCCGCAGCGGCAATGGGATCGTCGAGGCCGCCGGGCGGGAAGGAGACGCTGGTATAGGCTTCCTGCAATTGATCGATGGTGAGGCCGCCGGTCGCCGCGGCCTCCTCGGCTGCCGCCAGGCGGGCTGCCGCATCGAGCGAGCGATCCTGAGCGAGCACCGCCAGCACGCCGGGGTTGTGAGACTGGGCCGCATCATGCGGCAGCGGCAGCTTGGCCGCGCGCAGCATGGCGAGATCGAGCGGCGTGGGGTCGGGCAGGCTGTCCAGCTTCACCTTCTCCCCGCCGAGCGCGCTCGCCAGCTTGAAGAAGGCGCTGTCCTTGCCGCCCTGCTCGCCCAGGAGATCGAGGCCGAGGGCAGCCTGATCGGCCTTGCCGGCACGGATCTGGCAGAAGACCTGGGCCTGCTGCCAATAGGGATCGGCGCTCGCGGCCTGGCGGGTATCGTCCACCGCCTTGCAGGCGCCGTCGAGATCGCCCGCCAGGAGCAGCGAATCGAGGCGGAGACGCGCAGCGGTCTTGTCGACAAGCCGCGCCGGCATCATCGCCAGAAGGCTCGCCGCGTCGCGCGAGAAGCCCATGGCAGCCAGCCGGTCCGCGCGGGCGGCGAAGAGGCTGACGCCTGTCGACTTGCCCTCGGGCGATTCGGCATTGGTCAGCAGCAGCCGGCGCTCGAGATCGCGCATGGCGGGCGAGCCCAGCGCCGGCGGCAGTTTCGGCAACAACTGCTCGACCAGGGCGCGGTCGGTGCCCTTCCACATATCCATGGGAAAGCCGCCACCGCCCTCCTCCAGCGTGCCGGCATAGTCCGGCGTCGCATCCCCCAGGGTTCCGACCTGGACGCCGCTGCCGGTCGTAGAGGTCGATTGCGCCCAGGCTCCCGTGGCGGCTCCCGCGGCGGCAAGAGAGATAGCTGCGACGGCGAAGAGCGGGGCCGCGAGCGCGGCAAGTCTCGATCGCATGGGCTCAGTCGGCGAGCTTGTCATTGGCAACCGGCACCTCCATGTGCTTGGTCGGCGCCGGGATCGGGTAGAACGCCAGATAAGTGGCGCCGCCGATGAAAATGACGATGAGGAGGAGCAGGAGTGCCAGAAGGAAACGTTTCATGCGAGACTGGTCATTCGGAACCGGGCCGTCCGGGATTCTTGACGCTGCGCGCCGCCATATCCGCGGACCAACCACCCGCCCCCTCGGCGCGCGAGGCCCCCTGCTTGCGACATGGGCGACGATTTATGCTAGTTTTCGACTATGGCGAATCTTGGACAGTCTATCGGCCTGCCCGGGTGCTTGCAATGACGGCGGGATCGCAATGATGCCGGGCCCCAAGGGCAACACGACAGACAGCATGCCGCCGAAGACCATCGTTCTCGTCGGGCTGATGGGGGCCGGCAAGAGCTGCATCGGCAAGCGTCTCGCCCACCGCCTGGGCCTCGCCTTTGTCGACGCCGATCATGAGGTCGAGCGCGCGGCGGGCTGCTCCATCGCGGAGATCTTCGCCCGACACGGCGAAGCGAACTTCCGCGATGGCGAGCGGCGGGTCATCGCCCGCCTGCTGGACAATCCGACCCATGTGCTGGCGACGGGCGGCGGCGCCTTCATGGATCCCAGAACCCGCGCGCTGATCCGCGAGCGGGGCATCTCGATCTGGCTGCGCGCCGATCTCGATCTATTGATGCGCCGCGTCTCGCGCCGGAACGACCGGCCCCTGCTGCAGGTGGCCGAGCCGCGCCAGAAGCTCGCCGAGCTGATGGCGCTGCGCTATCCGGTCTATGCCGAGGCCGATATCGCCGTCGACAGCGCTGACGGCCCGCCGGACGTGACTCTGGAACGGGTCATCGAGGCGCTGGACAGCTTCCTGGCGAACGGCCCCGAGCGCCAGCGCGCGGCAGGCTAGCAGGGAGCCTGTCTGAGAAATGGGCGACGACAGTCGATTGCGGGTCGAGCTCGGCCCGCGCAGCTACGATATCCTGATCGGACCCGGGCTGATCGCAGAGGCCGGAAAGCACCTACGTCCGCTGCTGGCGGAGCCGCGCGCCTTCATCGTCACGGATGAGCGGGTCGGCCGGCACTACCTACCATTGCTCCAGGCGAGCCTGGAGGCGGCGGGAATCGCGGCCAAGACCGTCATCCTGCCCGCGGGCGAGCAGACCAAGGACTTCGACCATCTGGCGCGGCTCGCGAGCCGCCTGCTCGCCGAGCGGATCGAGCGCAAGAGCCTGCTGATCGCCCTCGGCGGCGGGGTCATCGGCGATCTCACGGGCTTCGCCGCTGCCATGCTTTTGCGCGGCATCGATTTCGTCCAGATCCCCACCACGCTGCTGGCCCAGGTCGACAGCTCCGTCGGCGGCAAGACCGGGATCAACACCCCCGAAGGCAAAAATCTCGTCGGCGCCTTCCATCAGCCGCGGCTGGTTCTGGCGGATCTCGATGCGCTCGCGACCCTCCCCAGGCGCGAGCTCGCAGCCGGCTATGCCGAGGTGGTGAAATACGGCCTGATCGGCGACGCGCCCTTCTTCGACTGGCTCGAAGGTCATGGAGCAGCGATCCTGGACGGCGATCTCGCCGCCCGGCGTCATGCGGTCGCCGTCTCCTGCGCCGCCAAGGCGCGGGTGGTGGGCGCCGACGAGCGCGAGCAGGCAGGCCGCGCCCTCCTCAATCTCGGCCATACCTTCGGCCATGCGCTGGAGGCCGAATGCGGCTATGGCGACGAGCTGCTCCATGGCGAGGCGGTGGCGATCGGCATGGTCATGGCCTTCGATCTCTCGGCCCGCCTCGGACTCTGCCCGACGGCGGATGCCGGGCGGGTGGTGCGCCATCTGGCGAGCGTCGGCCTGCCCACTGGCGTCGAAGCCATACCCGGCCGGAGCTTTGCCGCCGAGCGGCTGATCGGCCATATGCACCGCGACAAGAAGGTCGATGGCGGGCGCATCACCTTCGTGCTCGCCCGCGGCATCGGCAAGGCCTTCCTCGCCAAGGGCGTCGAGCTGGCGGAGGTGGAAGGAATGCTGTCGGAGGCCGTGGCGGCATGATCTGGGACATCCTGATCATCCTGCTGCTCCTGCTCTGCTCGGCCTTCTTCTCCGCGGCGGAGACGGCGCTGACCGGCGCTTCGCGGCCCCGCATGCATGCCCTCGAGGGCCAGGGCGACCGGAAGGCCAGCCTGGTCAATCGCCTGCGCGCCCATATGGAGCAGGTGATCGGCGCCGTGCTCCTGGGCAACAACATGGTCAACATCTTCGCCTCGGCGCTGGCGACCAGCGTGCTGATCGGCATGTTCGGCAATCGCGGCGTCGCCTATGCCACCGCGGTGATGACGGTGCTGGTCGTCGTCTTCGCCGAGGTCCTGCCCAAGACCTATGCGATCAACAATGCCGATAAGCTGGCGCTCGGGGTGGCCCCGGCGATGAACGTCGTGGTCAACGTGCTGCGCCCGATCATCCGCATCATGCAGATCGTCGTGCGCGCCATCCTCAAGCTCTGCGGGGCCAATGTCTCGACCGAGCTAGGCGCCGACAAGACGGAGGAGGAGCTGCGCGGCGCCATCGATCTCCATGCAGAGGCCAGCGGCGAGGTCGAGGAAGCGGGCGCCATGCTGCATTCGATCCTCGATCTCAACGATGTGATCGTCGGCGATATCATGGTCCACCGCTCCAACCTCGCCTTGATCGATGCCGATCAACCGCCGGAGAAGATCGTCCAGGCCGTGATCGAAAGCGCCTATACGCGCCTGCCGCTCTGGCGCGGCGACCAGGACAACATCATCGGCGTGCTCCATGCCAAGGCGCTGCTGCGCGCGGTGCAGGACAATGGCGGCAAGGTCGAGGGTCTCGACATCACCGCCCTTGCGCTGCCGCCCTGGTTCGTTCCCGACACCACGACACTGCTCGCCCAGCTGCAGGCCTTCCGCAAGCGGCGCGAGCATTTCGCGCTGGTGGTCGACGAATATGGCGCGCTGCGCGGCGTCGTCACCCTGGAGGACATCCTGGAGGAGATCGTCGGCGATATCGAGGACGAGCACGACATCGAGGTGCCGGGCATCAAGACCGAGCCCGATGGCAGCTTCATCGTCGACGGCACGGTCACGATCCGCGACCTCAACCGGCATTGCGGCTGGCGCCTGCCCGACGATGCCGCCGCCACCATCGCCGGCCTGGTCCTGCAGGAGGCGCGCCGGATTCCCGAGGCGGGCCAGGTCTTCGCCTTCCACGGCTTCCGCTTCGAGGTGCTGGAGCGCCAGCGCAACCAGATCCGCCTGCTGAAGATCACCCCGCTGGCCTCGCCGACCACGGCGAGCGCCGCCTGAGACAACGCGGGCACTTTCCGCCCGACAGATAAGGAATCGCCATGCCGCTGTCCGCCCCCGTCGAGCGCGAGCATCTGCACGACCGCCGCTATGAGTTCCAGGGATACCGCCGCAAGGACGGGCTCTGGGACATCGAAGGCCGCATGACCGACAGCAAGACCTATGATTTCCCCAATCAGTATCGCGGCACTATCCATGCCGGGACGCCGCTGCACGACATGCGCATCCGCCTGACGGTCGACAACCATTTCGTCGTGCGCGACATCGAGGCGGTGACCGAGGCCTCGCCTTTCGAGATCTGCCCCGCCATCACCGAGAGCTTCGCGATCATCAAGGGCCTCAAGCTCGGCGCTGGCTGGCGCCGGGGGCTGAAGGAGCGGCTGGGCGGTGCCAAGGGCTGCACCCATCACCTCGAGATGCTGGGCGCCATGGCCACGGTCGCCTATCAGACTATGTGGAAATATGTCTCCGAGGAGATGTCCTCCAAGGGTGGCGGCGCCTCGAAGCGCCCGGGCTTCATCGACAGCTGCCACGCCTTCGCCAGCGATGGCGAGATCGTCCGCGACCGCTGGCCGGAGTTCTATACGGGAGAGGAGAAGGCGGCGACGGGTGAGGCCAAAGAGAAGAGCGCCTAGATGCATCCCCTGCCTCCCTTGCCCCCGACGGGGAGCAGAAGGTCGGGGTGAAGGGTTTCAGGGGAGCCGGATCGAAATCAGTGAACTCGGCCGCGACCCGCTTCCTGTTCATTGCGCAAGTGGGAAACCCTTGCGACTGAACGGAGGGGCCCGCTCGGGCGCGTAACCCTGCAGACCAGCGCATCATCGCGCCAGGCTTCGGCGGAGTCCCATTCTCCCTCGGCCCGCATATCCTTCAGAGGCGCCTCAATTGAGACGTCCCCGTCGGCCGCGACGTTTTCCCAGTATCCCACCCGCCCGTCCCTGAAGAACAGGCACTGATACGTCCCCATCGCCACGCTGAGCTTCATATCGGTCCCCAAGCCTGCCGTGCGCATTATCCAAGAGTGACGATCACACTCTTTACACTTGTGTACGACCAGATTCTCTCTGGTGCGCTGTGACAGAATGCCATACCGCGCACTCCTCGCGGACTCGAAAGCCGGCGTTCCCGCTTTGGATCGATTACTCCTTTGCGCTAATTGCAGAGCGGATCAAAAAGCGCCTAGACCAGGGCAATTAGGTCCGATGCGCGATTGCCATGATCCGCTCGACCAGGTGCCGGCGGGAGCGCCGAGAAAGAAAGCATTGGAGGCCCCTACAGTGGCACGAACCCAGGTTCGCTGCCCCAACGCCCTCTGCAGCAAACTGAACCCTCGCCAGGAAATGATGGATCCCATGACCTTGGAACGAGCGGGTCTGTCCGGCGATTGGATCTGGCGCGCGCATCGCTGCACTTACTGCCATATCGTCTACTCGATCGACCGCCGCCGGCGGAGGGTCCAGCGGGGCTGGTATGATGAAGACGGATGGCGAATCCTGCCAGCCGTCCGGGCAAAGCGCCCCCGCGGCAAAGATCGCCACCACGACGGCCAAGCCCTCCGGCGCCGGGCCGGCTGAGGGCTAAGGCGCCCAGTGAAGACTCCACCGAGTGGGGTCGGATGGGAATGCAGCGGGCCTCTGCCACTTTCGATCGGCTTCGAGCGGCTGCAGCTTGCCTTAGCGTCGTATTCTTTTGGCCCGGCTCGATGCGCCGTCGCGCCGCAGGAATGACCCGTAAAGGCGGCGCTTCTCCCGGTCGTGCGCGCCCGCGATCGCGCCGAGGGACCTATAGGCGCAGGCCCATTCTCAGCCTGGAGGCGCCCCATGCGGTGGGCCCTTATGAGTGCACGGCCTAATTCTCGCCGGGCTTGTCGACATCGCCGTCATGGTCGGGATCCCGGGCTACTTTCGGGTCGTCGCCTACAGTTCCACCCTTGCTGGTAGGGCTGCCTTGATGGCTCAAGGACGATCCGTTCTGTGAGGTTGAAGCCGAATCGAAATCGCCCGCCACCGCGGGGTCCACGGGAATCTCGGCGAGGGAGATGTGATCGGCGCCGTTGCAGGCGGCACTGACTCTGACGGCCTGCCCGTGCGTGAGGGTAATCGTGTCGTGCCCGCCGCACGGCGTCACATCGACAGACCCGTCGATAACGCCGACATCGGAGCTTCCATCGGCGCCAACGTTTATCAGTATCTTGGTTCCTCTTATGCCCAGGGTGGTCGTTGGTGTCGTGAGCACAACGCCCCTGTCGTTAGCCGTTCCGCTGATGAAGCGGAACACGCCGGTGGAGAAGGCTATGGAAGCATTCACGACGGCCGATTGTGGATCATAGACGAACTTATCCAGGACAACGGTGGAGTTGTGGCCAACTTGGATCTGCGTCGAGTCCTGGAACTTGATGACCGTCGATCCGGCCTGCGGAGTCTTGACCGTCTCGCCGGTGAAGACATCCCTGTTGAAGTGGAGTTCCTCCAAGGCCGCGCTGGTGATTGTCCTGGTCCCCGTCGCTCCGGTGAATTCCGGCTGTACGACGGCACCGATCCGGGTGTCCGCCAAGGCACCTGATGAAATCAAGGTCAGTGTTACTGCCAGATGCCTGATCTTCATCGTTGCACTCCCAATTCGCGGAAGCAGCCCGATCCGAAAAGACTCTGACGAACCGCCTTCCGCGCCGATCGCATTTCTGGTCGAGTACACTCGATTGTCTTTACGAGTTCTCAAGCCAGCAAGTAGTTATTTCGTTCAGGGTGTCACGATATGCGTGCCGGAGCACCCCGTCTCCTTCCGCTTGTGATTGCGTGCGGATGGCATCGGCTGGGGCGCCGGACCTCGCCCGTCGCGTTGCCGGTAGCCGGTAGCAGATTTCACTCCCGCCGGCCCGAATAGGTTCCGCAGGCGATCTCAGAATTGCCTTTTTTTGGCTGATGTTTCCGAGCGGTGAGAACGGCGAGAAACCGCGCCTCGTTGCAATGCCTTAACCGCATCCCTCGACACGGAGCGGCTGTCACCGGGTACGCCCAAGGCCGTACATCACAGTCTTATGATTTATGCACGAATGGTAAATGCCGCTAGTACCCTTTGTCGCTTCGGACATCAGATAGGGGCTAGTGTCATGGAACGCGCCGCGAGTCTCGGGCTCCAGCCTAAGGATAAAGCTCTAGCCGCAATGCCGGCTTGCGCGATGGGGGCCTCGGTCGAAGCCGGGGCGGCCCTGCTGTTCTTCATCGACAGGCAGGGAGTGGAAAGAGATTGCATGAGTGAGCGGCTTGCTTCCCTCCTTTCTGAGTGGCGCGTCGAGCCGATCTCAGAGGCGAGAGAGCTGCATCGGCATGGGAATTGGGCACCCTCTTCCGTCCTGATCCTCAACACCCACGGCGAAGGCATGAACAATCCCAAGGTCGCCGGGGAAATGGCGATGATCGCGCAGTTGGCGCCAGCCATTCCGATCCTTGTCATGTCGGAGCTTTGTGACTTTAGCGAGGTGACCCGGGCATTTGGGCTTGGAGCCCGCGGCTATCTGCCGACAAGCCTGGCCATGTCGGAGGTGACGGCAATTGTTCGTCTTGTGGCCCAGGGCGGCACATATGTACCCGCGAATATATTGGCTGGCTTGTTCGAAAACCGCCAGCCGGCGCCCGCACAGATTCCGGGCGAGACCACGTGGCCCTGCAGCTTTTCGCCCCGCCAGCTGCAGGTGTTGGAACGGCTGAACGAGGGCAAGCAGAACAAAGTGATCGCTTATGAGCTTGGCATGGCAGAAAGCACCGTGAAGGTGCATATTCGCCACATTATGAAGAAACTGAACGCCCGTAACAGAACTCAAGTTGTACTGATGAGCAGAAATGCCCTCCAGGTGAGGCCGGCCTCCGCTGCGGCCTAGGCGCGACTCCGATCAGGCGCTGGGGGGTCAGCCCGACCGACGAGCATCATTGGCTCCCGGCATCGATACCAGGACCCCTCAGCCGCTTCCAGCCGTCCACGGAAAAGTGACCTGAGGGAAAGGGCTGTGCCAAAACGGATTGCGAGCCAGACAGACGGTCGCCAGCCGATGATTCGGCCCTAATCCGCAAAGCTCACGACAGAGGGACTCGACTCGAACCTCGGAGCGCCTTCAGCATTCGGACGCCTGCGGCGCACATCGCACACAAGCTTGCCGTCGCTCCACGCCTCGGCATGGTGCCACTTCCCGTTCTTGAGCCGGTCTCTCAACGCGGCGGTCAGCCGCATACTTCCGTCGCACGCGATGTTTTCCCAAAAGCTAACGCGACCCCCCGAGAAGAAGAAGCACTGATAGATGGCCATGTTCGAGTCCTCAGCGAACTGGGCAGGCAACATACATATCGAGCGCGCGCCGCCGAGGTCAATCGAATCCAATCTTAAGAGTTGTGTCTTTGTTCGGTCATGGAGAGTGTGAATAAATAGAGAATTTTTTGGTTATGGATTCAAATGAGATGATCTCTGACACGCCAATTTGAGTAGTCTGATCGACCTGATATACGCGAGATCAGTGGTACCCCCCGATTAGAGATAGGAGTTCCTCTCCACTTCGAGCCCGGAGACGCCTGAGGCTGTGACGGATATGCAACTCCACTGTGCGCTCCGGAATACAGAGCATCGCCGCAATCTCTTTGGTTGTTTTACCCAGGCGCATGAAATCCAACACCCTGAGCTCCGTCACCGAAAGATCAACGCTCTTGAGCTCTCCTCCTACCTGACGTATGGCGTCGATATCGGGACGAGCCCCTTTCGTAGAGCTGACCACTAATCCTCCTAATCAGAGTTGGACAAAGCGGAGATCGGCGCTTCGACATTCGCTCTTCGAATGCCTGGGCCTGCAACATCGTGCGACGCGACCTTTTCCGAGCCTCCTAGTGCGAGCGGTGCTTGGTCAGGTCCCACAACTTTGGATGCATCGATTGCATTTTCAATCGGGCCGCAGCGAGAAATGGGCAGTGTGTCTTTCAAACTGCGAGTGCCAAAATACCTCGCTGCTGTGTGCCGCTTTGCTTCAATCACTACGCCTTAGTGAATACGAGAACTTCCGCCATACCGAAGTTGCTACGCCTTTAGTCGTAGCATCAGCGCGTTTTAATACTTTGGACGCAGTCCGGCTTCACAGGTCTTCCCTGCACTGGGGCCCCGCGGTCAGGGCTTCATCGACAGCTGCCACGCCTTCGCCGCGACGGCGAGATCGTGCGCGACCGCTGGCCGGAGTTCTATGCGCGGGGGGAGGAGGAAGCGGAGGTCGAGAAGGCCCAGGCCGCTCCCCTGCTCCTTACTCCTCCCCCTCCCGCGCTTTTACTTTGGGGTGAGCAGGGAAGTGCGAGTTCCTTTATCCCGCGGCATCCTCCTCCGGCGTGCGGGTCTGGAGGGCGAGGGCGTGGACGGGGCCTTTCAGTTCCT
>DATFRE010000559.1:0-7592 GCA_035263545.1 Dongiaceae bacterium | reverse complement strand
TCATACTGATCGTCGAGCCGTGCCGCCATCCTGTGAACGGCGCCGATGAAGGCGTCCCGGCCGCCGCCGATCATGCCGTAGCGCAGGCGCCGCATCTGCCCGGCGCCCTCGGCAGTGGCGTAGACCATCGCCCTACCGATCCAGGCCGAGGAGCTTCAGATTGGTGGCCTTGTCCACGCCTGTGGCCGCGAAGTCGTCGAAGGTCCGGTCGGTCACCTCGATGATGTGGTCGGCAATGAACCGGGCGCCCTTGCTGGCGGCCGCCTCGGGGTGCTGCAGGCAGTCCTCCCATTCATAGACCGCCCATCCGGCGAAGTCATAGGCCGCGAATTTCGAGAAGATCCCCTTGAAGTCCACTTGGCCATCGCCCAGGGACCGGTCGCGGGCCGCGCGCTCGAGCCACCCCTTATAGCCGCCGAAATAGCCCTGCTTCGCTGTCGGGTTGAACTCGGCGTCCTTCACATGGAAGGCCTTGATGCGCTCGTGATAGACATCGATGAAGCCCAGATAGTCCAGCCCCTGCTTGATGAAGTGGCTCGCATCGTAGTTGATGTTGCAGCGCCGATGCCCGCCGACCTTGTCGAGGAACATTTCGAAGGTCTCGCCGTCGAACATGTCCTCGCTGGGATGGATCTCGAAGCAGACATCGACGCCGCAATGGTCGAACTCGTCGAGGATCGGCTTCCAGCGCCGCGCCTGCTCCTCGAAGCAGGCTTCGATCAGCCCTTCGGGGCGCTGCGGATAGGGATAGAAATAGGGCCAAGCGAGCGAGCCGGGGAAGGTCACATGGGCGTCGAGGCCGAGCTGGCGCGAGACCTTGGCCGCCTTCTTCACCTGATCCGCGGCCCACTGCCGGCGCTTCTCGGGATTGCCGCGCAACTCCGGCGCGACCTGGCCGTCGAACATCAGGTCATAGGCGGGATGCACCGAGACCATCTGGCCCTGGAAATGGGTAGAGAGCTCGGTGATCTCGATGCCCACATCGGCGAGCATTCCCTTGATCTCGTCGCAATAGGCATTGCCGGAGGCCGCCTTGTCGAGGTCGAAGAAGCGCTTGTCCCAGCTCGGGATCTGCATGCCGCGATAGCCATAGTTCTTCGCCCAGCGGGCGATGCTCTGAAGCGAACTATGCGGCAGCTTGTCCTGGGCGAACTGCGCCAGGAAGATTCCCGGTCCGGTGAGTGTTTTCATGCCCGTTTCCTCCCCGCCTCGCCTTGTGACAATGGCAATCGATCATACCGGCGATGAACCCCCAGTTAAATCGGCAAAAACCCGACTGGGCGGGGATTAACCCACGGTCATGGAGTAACAACCCCGACCGATGGCGACGAGCCGGCCGGCGGTATCCGTGACATCGATATCGACGACGCCGATGGTCCGTCCGGCGCGCCTAACCGAGGCGGTCGCAGTCAGGGTATCGCCTCCCGCCGGGCACAGATAGTCGATGCGCAGATTGATGGTCGGCACGCCGGTGCTTCATCTCGACACGACTCTCGATTCGAGCGCTCGCGCCTTAGAAAGGTAGTGGCATCCTTGACGGCGCGAGTTAATCGGCGAAGCCATCGTGAATAACGACTATGAAGTGTAACGAAGGTGTGCTACTTTAGATTGTTGCCGATATCTAAACTTCGCGAGATTCTCCCTTTCCCTTCTAGCCCCGCTCCGGCGGGGCTTTTTCCTAGTGCCTCTCACTGGTAAGTTACGACACTACGACCACGTATACCCCTCTCTAGCCCCGCCCCAACCGGCGGGGCTTTTTCTTGGCCGAATACCGATAAGGGCTAATCGCCCGCCTCTAGAGGCGGTGCTACAGCTTGGAGAACTAAAAATCACCTCATCGCCCTTGCTGTCCAGCAGGGTCAACAGCCCCACTCCCCAGATTGGGGCTTTCACTCAGCCCGCCCCACCCCGGCGGGCTTCTCATTTGCGACTACCGTGGCAGCCGGCCTGCTACCATCCCGCCATGGATGAGAAGTCCCGCGAGGCTTGGGAGGTGTCGCTCGCCTTCCTCCAGGACCGCCGCAAGATCGCGACCCTGGGCGCAAACTGCAACGGCTGCGGCCACAAGCATCGGTGGGCGATAGAGGCACTCATCGACCAGCACAAGCCCTGGACCACAGTCGTCGAACTGGCGCGGCGATGGAAGTGTTCGAAGTGCGGCTCGCGCGATGTGGTGCCGTTCGCGATCGGGCGATAGCAGATCGTTCTAACCCGGTGCCAACAGTATCGCCTCTGCCTCGGCTCCCGTCATTTCGTTGCGCTCCATCAGGGCTGCGGCCAGTCGCTGGATGGCCGGCCACCGGCGTTGGACCAGACGTAGGCAACACCGGGCAAGCCTGTCGTCGATCGCGTCGCAACGGCGATCAAGTTCGTCCACGTCCAGGTGTGGAAGCTTTCTAAGGATGTGACGCTCCAAGACCTCCCATAGCAGAACCTCGTCCTCAATGGCGGCAAGGCGATGCGGTCGCGACATGGGATCGAGGACAGCTTCCGCGCGGCCACCCGCAAGTCGAATCAGAGCGTCCCGCAGGGCTGTGGTGCCCTCGGTTCTCGTCATGCCTTTCTCGTTCGATGGATCGATCTTGATCCAGGCTACCCGCACCCCGAGAGCGACAGCGACCGCGGCGTGTCCTGCTTCATGGTGGGCTAGGAACTCAATATCCGTGGCCATGCTCTCCCCTGACCCTGCCACCCGAATTGCCACCGGACAGCGTAGCACGGGGCGGGATTTGGAGGGACAGCCGGGGCGCGGAAACAGCGGAATCCCGCAGAATCCGGGACTATTGCGCACGGGAAGGGATGGGCAGGGACGGCCAACTTCGGGCTGTGGATATGGGCGGCATCGCCAGCGAGGAAGACCCGGCCCTGGCTATAGTCCTTCACCTTGCGCTCATTGATGCGGAAGGCGGCGAGCCAGTAGGGATCGTGCAGGCGGATGTTGCCCGGTCCGCGCTGGTCGACCAGAGCCTGCATCTCCTCCAGCGTCGGATCGGCCCGGCGGCCCTCGCTCTCGGCGGCGCCTAGATCAGCGACGACGCGATAGCGGCCTTGGACGATAGGAAAGAAGGCCAGGATGCCGTGGGCATTCCAGCAGACATCGAGCTTGTCCGGCTTGAGCCCTTCGAGATGGAGATCCGCCAGCAACCAGTCGCTCGGCCGGGTCGTGCCGGCGAATTCCATGCCGAGGCCGTGGCGGAGCGTGGAATGGGCCCCGTCACAGCCGATCAGCCAGTCCGCCTCCACTTTCTCCTCGCGGCCTGCGGCATCGCGCAGGGTCGCTGTCACGCCGTTGTCGCCGGCCGTGAAGCCGGTCAGCTCGGTCTCGCGGGCGATCTTGACGCCAAGCTCCTCGAGATGGCTCTCCAGAATGCGCTCGGTCTCGCTCTGGGGGATCATCAGCGCGAAGGGATAGGGGCTCTGGACGCCGTCCAGGGAGATGTCGGCGATCAGCTCCGTGCCGGTGGACATGCGCGCGCCATGGCAGATGATGCCGGCCGCGCGGAAACGGTCGACGATCCCCGTGCGCTCGAAGAGCTCGAGGGAGCGGCTCCACAGCACCAGCGCCTTCGACTTGTCGGTGCGCGCGGCCGCCTTGTCCACAATGCGGACCGGCACGCCATAGCGCGTCAGCTCAACCGCCATCGTTAGCCCCACCGGGCCTGCGCCGGCGATGAGGACCGCGATCTTTCCAATCATTTAACCACCCCCCTCTGAGAACACCCCGCAGAGCGCAGCGCTCGGCGGAGATTCGTAGACCTTCCCTGCGGCCTCACACCAGATCGCGCGGAATCATCTCGTCCCAATTGCGGCTGAAGACCCGGCTCCTGCCCTCATAGGCATCGAGACGCGCCGTCACCTGGAAGGTCTCGCGCGTGCTGGTCAGGGTGACACTGCATTCGCTGGAAACCCGCCAGTCGCCGCGCGAATAGCTGCGATGCCAGTCGAGCTCGAGCCGGGCGGAGGTCGGATCATCGGGGCGGATCGACATCCGCCGGTGCCGGCGGATGCTGAAGATGAGACCGGTCTCCTCGATGCGGTTGGTGCCGTCGGAATCGCTGAGCTCCCAGACGACCTCGCCGGTGACCCGGTCCTGCGTCACGCTGCGCTTCTCCCAGCCGGGCTCGAGCTGGGTCTTGCCGAGCTTGGGGGAAGACTCAGGCGGGGCGAAGGGCGCCAGATCCTTGTCCTCAGCCCTGGGCGGGCGCACCGGCAAGCGAAGCCCGCTCGATCCCATCTGCAGCGTCACCGTCGCCGCTTCGGGCGAAGGCCAGGCGATGGGCCAATAGGATGTCGACACGGCAAGCCGGATCTGCGTGCCGGCGGCGAAGCGGTGGCCGCAATGCCTGAGTTGGACCTGGACCCTGTAGCGCTTTCCTGGATCGAGTGGCGTGGGATGCTCGTGGCTCTCGCGATGGGTGAGGTTCAGCAGCCCATAGCTCACCCGCGAGACGGCACCGTCGGGCAGGATCTCCGAGAGCGTGCAGGCGAGAAAGGCGTTCGGCCGGTCGCTCGATACCTCGAGCTCGACCACCGGCGCGCCCAGCACCTCGATATCCGCCACCAGTGGCGGCGTATCGAAGACGAGGGAGCCGCCGGCCTCGGGCCGCTGATCGATCGACTGGTCATGGCCGAGGCCATAGGGGCACCAGGAGCCGGCAGTGAGCCCTATTGTCTGCGGTGAGCGGAGCGCCACCCCCTCCTTGGCCTTCGCCTCGCTCTTTCCCGGTTCAGCCTCCACGAGGCGCCCCCGCTCCAGGCGCCAGTGGCGTTCGCCGATGCGAGGGCTCGGCCAGCTCGCCTCCGCGACCCAGCGGCCCGGCTTCTGGGGATGATGGGCGAGCGGCGGGGCCGGATCCTCGAGCCAGACCCGCAGCCGCGGCTCCTGCATGATCCCCGTCTCCTTGCCCTTCAACCACTGGTCCCACCAGCGCAGGCATTCCTGCAGGAAGCCGATGGCGGGCCCGGGCATGGCGAAATGCGGATATTTATGCGCCCAGGGGCCGACCAGCCCCTTGCTCGGCGATTTCAGATTGGCGAGGAGGCGGAAGACGGCGTTGGTGTAGCCATCGGCCCAGCCGCCCACCGCATAGACCGGGCATTGGACCGCTGCCCAGTCCTCGCAGATCGAGCCGTGCTTGTAGAGCGCGTCGCGGCGCTGATGGCGCAGCCAGTCCAGCAGCCAGAGCCCGTCCTTCTCCAGGCGCTGCAGCCACATCTCGCGCCAGCGCTGGCCCACCACCGCGGGATCGGGCGGGGCGGAGTTGATGGAGAAGATCGTGGAGCCCCAGCCCAGCTTGTCGGCCAGCAGGCAGCCGCCCATGAAATGGATGTCGTCGGCATAGCGGTCGTCGGTCGAGGCGATGCTTACCACCGCCTTCAGGGCCGGAGGACGGCGGGCGGCAACCTGCAGCCCGTTGAAGCCGCCCCAGGAGATGCCGATCATCCCCACGCGGCCGCTGCACCAGGGCTGGCCGGCGATCCAGGCGATGATCTCCAGAGCATCGTCCTGCTCCTTCTTCAGATATTCGCCCAGGATGATTCCGTCGCTGTCGCCAGTGCCGCGAATATCGACCCGGACCGCGGCATAGCCATGGCCGGCGAAGTAAGGATGGGTCAGCGCATCGCGCTCGGCCGTGCCGTCGCGCCGGCGATAGGGGAGATATTCCAGGATGGCCGGCACCGGATCGGCCATGGCATCCACCGGCCGCCAGATCCGGGCCGCGAGCGTGGTGCCGTCTGAAAGCGGGATGCGGATGTCGTCGAGCGTCTCGATCTTGCGGGGAAACTGCTCGACGCTGCGCATCTCTTCATTCCTCGTTCACGTTTCAGGGTCTCAGGCACTGTCTGCGGCTCCGGGAGGCACTGTAAATTTCGCGTTGTTGCGCGGCCATGCGCGAGATTATGCTCTCGCACCCGCATTCCCGACCCGATCATGAGCGATCCCCAGATCATTCCCGGCCCCGACGGGCCGAGCTCCAGAGAAAACCTTCCGAAGGGATTCGACGAAAGGCCCGGCGCCGGCATGACCGCCCCTGCCCTGGCTGCCAATCTCCGCTTCGCCGCCAGCTTCCTGCCCTCGGTGTCGCAGCTTTGCCGCGACATCGGGCTGAACCGCCAGCAGGTCAACAAATACCTGAGCGGGGCGAGCCGCCCTTCGCCCTATAACCTCCGGCGCATCGCCGCCTATTTCGGAATCGAGCCGGAGGATCTGACGGGGCCGCCGGAACGCTTCGCGAGGAACTGGCGTCACCGCGGCGGCCTGCCGGTCGGCCAGAGGGATCCGTTGCGCCTGCCGGAGCATCTGCGCGATGCCTTCCTCAGGCCCGAGATCGGCGCCGAGCGCTTCCTCGGCGTCTACCACTGCTACATCAACTCCTTCTCCTGGCCCGGCCATGTGCTGCGCTATGTCATGCGCATCGGCCGGGCGGGAGGCTGGATCGTGACGAAGTCCATCGGGCGCTATGCCGCGGATCCCGATAGCGGCGAGCGCTACCTGATGAAATGCGCCGGTATCGCCACCATGCAGGCTCATCTGCTGACCATCATCGAGCAGCAGCTTCTCGGCGCACCCACCCTCTCGACGACGATCCTGCAGCCGACCTACCGCTCCGATGTCGGCGTGCTGAGCGGCGTCTGCCTCGATACGCCCATGGGCGGCGCAAGGCGCCCGCTGGCAAGCCGTGTCGTCTTTCGCTTTCTCGGCCGCCATGCCGATCTCAAGGCCGCCATGGCCCAGACGGCGGTTCTCGCGCCCGACTCCCCCGCCATCGAGCCGCGCATCCGCCGGCTTCTCGCCGAGCCGGTCGATTCACCAGAAGCTGTTCCGGCCCGGGTCCCGACACGCTTCCCGCGCTAGGGGCAGCCGCTCAGTTGCTGGACCATAACGCTTCTGTGCGGCCGGAGGGCTGGCCTCCGGAGCCGGGACAGCCTAGGATGAAGGGTCAGCCGGGGAGAGGGCCGCGGCGGACGGCATGCCTAGGGGATTGGTCGGCGAACGGTCCGATCGCGCATATCGGGCCAGGTTGCCGCCGTAAGGTGGGGCAGGATGCCAGGGGGATCTCGGAGGGCGTCGGGCGGGGGCGCCGGGTGGTGGCGGAGCGGGGTGATCGCCTTCCTGGCCAGCCTCGTCTTGTTGCTGGCCGCCGGTCCGGTGCGCGCGCAATGCGTGGGCAATGTCTGCACGGTGGCAAACGCCACCGATCTGGTGAACGCCCTCACCACCATCGACAACGCGCCCGGCACCTACACCGTCAACATCACGGCGAACATCACGCTGAGCGCCGGTACGACCCTGCCGGGGATCACCGGCAGCGCCAACAATGTCACCATCAACGGCGGCGGCTTCACCCTCAACGGCGGAAGCGTCCAGCGCGGCTTCTTCGTCTATCAGGGCACCGTCGCGATC
Source organism: Dongiaceae bacterium (assembly GCA_035263545.1). Classification (GTDB taxonomy): domain Bacteria; phylum Pseudomonadota; class Alphaproteobacteria; order Dongiales; family Dongiaceae; genus DASXQK01. The sequence continues at coordinate 187 of DATFRE010000559.1, read as the reverse complement.
AATAACCTGACCATCCAGAACACGACCGCCACCGGCGGCACTGGTGGGGCGAATGCCGGCGGCGGCGGAGGTGCTGGCCTCGGTGGCGCGCTCTTCGTGGCCAGCGGCGCCAGCGTTACGGTCAGCAATGTCGTCCTGAGCAACAACAACGCGACCGGCGGCACGGGTGGCGCCGGCGGCGACGGCA
>DATFRE010000558.1:0-2097 GCA_035263545.1 Dongiaceae bacterium | reverse complement strand
GGATCGGCGCGCATCTGCTGCTGGGGCTTGCGGGCCTTCACCAGAATGGCACCGCTGCCGCCCACCTGCCGCGGGGCGGCACCGTCGATCAGGGCATCGGTGCCATCGGGTCCTTCGAGGCCCAGCACCTCGCCCGCCTGGACCACAGCGGCCTGGCCGCGATCGGCCAGGCCATGGGAGCGCGCGGCGGCAAGGCCAAGGGAGATGGCTTCGGCCTCCGCGGCCGTCGGTGTCAGGCGGCCATAGGGGCCAGGCCGGGCCAGCAGCGAGGCCGTCACATCCGCGGGGCCGATGACGCGAAATCCCTCCTGCTCGAACTCGCGCGTGATGGCCTCGAGCAGGCTGTTGTCGCTGAGGAGCCGACCGCCGATATGGGCGATGAAGCGGGCCCCGCGCCAGTCCGGGCGAAGCTCGGCCAGGCTCGGCCGGGCGATCCGGCCGGCGAAGACCAATTCCTCGGCGCCGGCGGCCCGAAGCGCGCGGAGAGCATCAGCGGCCGCACCCAGGCGTACCCAGTCATGCGGCGCCTCGGCCACCGTCGCCTCCTCGGCATGCCCACGCAGGGCCACGACATGGAAGGGGCGCCCCTCGCTTCGGCAGGCCTCGATCAGCAGACGTGGCAACTCGCCGCTGCCGGCGAGAATGCCAAGCTTGGGCGCCACCGCTAGTCCTCGGTCTCCATCGCCACCTTGGCGATGGGCCGCGAGGCGTCGGCGGTGATGAAGGAGATGAGCTCCATGACCACCGCATTGTCCCGGTAGGCGACAGCGACCTGATCGAGGCGGTCGGCGAAGGAGCCGGCGCCGAGGAAGATCTGGCGATAGGCGGTGCGCAGGGCCTGGATATCGACCCGCGAGAAGTTGCGCCGTTTCAGCCCGACGACGTTCAGCCCCCGCAGGCGGGCGCGGTTGCCCACGGCCATGGCGAAGGGCACCACATCCTGGTTCACCGCCGAACAGCCACCCACCATCGCGTGCTTGCCGATCCGGCAATATTGATGGATCGCCGTGAGCCCGCCGATATTGACATGGTCACCGATGGTGACATGGCCGCCCAGGGTCGCGTTGTTGGCCATCGTCACATTGTCGCCGATCCAGCAATCATGGGCGATATGGACCCCGGTCATGAAATAGCCGTTGCTGCCGACATGGGTCGGCACCTTGTCGAGGCTGGTGCCGCCGTTCATGGTGACATATTCGCGAATGACGTTTCCGGTGCCGATCTCCAGCCCGCTATGGGGCCGATTGAAGCCGACATATTGCGGCGGCTGCCCGAGGGAGGCGAAGGGATGGACCTGGGTCGAAGCGCCGATATGGGTGCGCCCGTCGACGACCACATGGGCGTGCAGCCGGACGCCGGGCCCGATCGTCGCCTCCTCCCCGACAAAGCAATAGGCTCCGATCTCCACGTCATCGGCAAGCTGGGCTCCCGCCGCGACGACCGCGGTGGGATGGATCCGGGTCATGTATTCTCCCGCACCATCGCCGCGAAGACTGCCTCAGCCACCACCTTGCCGCCGACCGTAGCGGTCCCGTGAAACTTCCAGACCGGACCCCTATTCCGCTGCTTCTCCACCAGCACGCGGAGCTGGTCGCCGGGATAGACCGGCCGGCGGAAGCGGCAGTTGTCGATGGACATGAAATAGACCAGCTTGCCCTCGGTGCGGGGGCCCATGGTGTGGACCACCAGCACGGCTGCGGTCTGGGCCATGGCCTCGACGATCATCACGCCCGGCATAACGGGCTCGCCGGGAAAGTGGCCCTGGAAGAAGGGCTCGCCGATGCTGACGTTCTTGATCCCGACGGCCCCCTTGTCGGCATACATCTCGACGACGCGGTCGATCATGAGGAAGGGGTAGCGATGGGGGATCATCTGCATGATCCGCACCACATCGGCCTCCGCGCCCGCTGCCTCCGCAGCCTCTGTCGCGCTTCCTCCGGGCGGAGCCCCTTCTCTCGTCTCGCTGGTCACTTGTTCGCCGTGAGCTTGACCGAGGGAAGCCTGGCATCGAGCTTTTGCAGGACTTCCGCCGTGATGTCGAAGGCGGGCAGGTTGTAGAGCACCGCGCCCTTGGCCAGCACCAGGGAGATATTCCGC
>DATFRE010000557.1:0-5584 GCA_035263545.1 Dongiaceae bacterium | reverse complement strand
TCGGCGATCAGTTCGGCCAGGCGCCGGCGCAGCCGGTCGGTATTGCCCTCGCTCGTCAGCCGGGCAACGGCGGGGTCGGCGCTCAGCGCCGCCGCCTCGGCCGCGATGCCGAGATCGGCGGGCCGGGCGATCTCGCCTTGGCTCATGGCGAGCCCGCCGGCGAGCTGCGCCAGATATTCGCCGAAAGCTGCACGCAGGATCAGCTGCTCGCGCTCCTCCAGCCGGCCGGCGGCGTCGAGCCGGCCGGCCCAGTCCAGCATCTGGCGCAGCGCCGCGGCATAGGTGGCGTACCAGGCCAGGGCATGGGCGGCGAATTGCTCGCGCTCCAGCGCCGCGGCCGTGCCACCGTCGGTTCTGGCGAGCACCTCGGCCCGCGCCTGCTCGAGCAATGTCTCGGCGGCCTCGAGCGCGCGGCGGGTGAGCGGGAGAAGCTCGGAAGAATATTTCATGCAAGAATCTTCATTCGGGAAGGGTGAGAAGGCTGCAGAGACACCGAGCCACAGAGCAGTCGAGCATAGAATCGAACGAGCCGATCCCTGGCCTCATCCGTGGCGAGGCCATTCTTGCTCTTTTCTCGGTGTCTCTATTCCTCTGCGGTTGACTTAGGCCTCGAGCGCGTCTTCGAGGCTGCGCAGACCCGGGCGCTTGGCCTGGACCAAAACGGCCATGTTTCCGGGTTTGTGCTGGTTCTTCATCATCTTGGTGTGGGCGCGCGGGATCTCGTCCCAGGGGAAGACCTCGGACATGCAGGGATCGATGCGCCGCTCGATGACGAGTTGATTCGCCTGGCTCGCCTGCAGCAGATTGGCGAAATGGCTGCCCTGAATGCGCTTCTGGCGCATCCAGACGAAGCGGGCATCGAAGGTCAGGTTGTAGCCGGTGGTGCCGGCGCAGAAGACCACCATGCCGCCGCGCTTCACCACGAAGCAGGAAACCGGGAAGGTCTGCTCGCCCGGATGCTCGAAGACGAAGTCGACGTCATTGCCCTTGCCGGTGATGGCCCAGATCGCCTTACCGAACTCGCGCACCTTCTTCATGTACTCGTTGTAGCCGGCGATGTCGTCGACATCGGGCAGCGGGCCCCAGCAATCGAAGCTGCTGCGGTTGATGACGCCCTTGGCGCCGAGCTGCATGACGAAATCGGCCTTGCTGTCATCGGAGATCACGCCGATCGCGTTCGCACCGGCCGTCGCGATGAGCTGCACTGCCATGGAGCCGATGCCGCCTGAAGCACCCCACACCAGCACATTGTGACCGGGCCGGAGGATATGCGGGCGGTGGCCGAAGAGCATGCGATAGGCGGTAGCGAGAGTCAGGGTGTAGCAGCCGCTCTCCTCCCAGCTCAGATGACGCGGGCGCGGCATGAGCTGCTGCGCCTGTACGGCGGTGAACTGGGCAAAGGAGCCGTCCGGCGTCTCGTAGCCCCAGATCCGCTGGGAGGGCGAGAACATCGGATCGCCGCCGTTGCACTCCTCGTCATCGCCATCGGTCTGGTTGCAGTGGATGATGACCTCATCGCCCAGCTTCCAGCGCCGCACCTTGTCGCCCACGGCCCAGACGACGCCGGACGCATCGGAGCCGGCGATGTGATAGGGCGCCTTGTGCACGTCGAAGGGGGAGATTGGCCGGCCGAGACCCGCCCAGACGCCGTTGTAGTTGACGCCTGCGGCCATCACCATGACCAGCACTTGGTAGGGGTCCACGGCAGGCGTCGGCACCACCTCGACCTGGAAGGACTCCTCCGGCGGGCCATGGCGCTCGCGCCGGATCGCCCAGGCATACATGCGCGCCGGGACGTGGCCCAAAGGCGGGATCTCGCCGATCTCGTAGAGATCCTTCTTCACGGGGCCCTTGAAGGGGATGACTTCCGCCGTCTCGCTCATGACCTGCCTCGCATCTGACGGGCTCGCCCACCCAATGAAGAACGGTGACTCTATTCCCGCAGTTGCACAGGTTGCAATGCACAATTTTGCTGAAATTATACTTCTTACGGTCAGATAGAAATAAAATTGCTGCAACCTGCCGCAGTGCAGCAACAAATAGAATCTGACTCCGCGGAATAAATGCCCGGTGCCGTCGTTGTTCCGGTGTAGCTGCCTCATGGCTTCCAGATGTCGGCGTCGGATCCCCAAGCCTGACGCCGACAGTTCGGCCCCGCGCCTCTTCCTTGTTCCCTCGTCCGGGAAGAGGTGCGGCGGTCGAACTTCGCGCCATCCCCGATGGCCTGCTGCTTGACCTCCCAAAGCCCCCCGCCTATCCTTGTCAACCTCGTGGTGATTTGAGCCGACCGGCTTGCGGGCCACGTAAAACACACCCGCTAAAAGGTCGGAGGTCGCTCATCCGGACCCCGGCCCCTCGGTCGGGGTTTTTTGTTTCCGGATGCAAGCGCGATCGAGACGGCGAAGGACAGGGCGATGACGAGCGAAAGCGATACCCGCGTGGCGACAGATGCGGCCGGCCAGGGCGGCCAAGCGAGCGCGGCGACCACCGCTCCGGCCGTGGGGCGCAGCGATCCCGAATGGCGGCTGGCCACCAAGCTGGTTCAGGGCGGCGTGCTGCGCTCGCCCTTCGGGGAGACCTGCGAGGCCATCTACATGACCTCAGGCTATGTCTATGGCTCGGCGGAGGAGGCGGAGGCCGCCTTCGCCAATACCCGGCCGCGCTTCATCTATTCGCGCTTCAGCAATCCGACGGTGCAGATGTTCGAGGACCGCATGGCGCTGCTGGAAGGCGCCCAGGCGGCGCGCGCCACCGCGACGGGCATGGCCGCGGTCTTCGCCTCGCTCGCCTGCCTGCTGCACACCGGCGATCGCGTGGTCGCCTCCGACGCCCTCTTCGGCTCCTGCCAATACATCCTGGCGGAGATTCTGCCGCGCTTCGGCGTGGAGACCGTCTTCGTCGATGGCCGCGATCTCGGGCAATGGAAGAAGGCGCTGTCGCGCAAGACCCAGGCGGTCTTCGTCGAGACCCCATCAAATCCGGGGCTGCGCCTCGTCGACCTGCCGGCGGTGGCGAAGCTCGCCCATGCCGCGGGTGCCAAGCTCGTGGTCGACAATGTCTTCGCAACCCCGCTTCTGCAGCGCCCGCTCGAGTTCGGCGCCGACGTGGTGGTCTATTCGGCGACCAAGCATATCGACGGCCAGGGCCGTTCCCTCGGCGGCGTGATCCTGGGCTCGAAGGCCTATGTGGAGGAACAGCTTCAACCCTTCCTGCGCCATACCGGCCCTGCACTCAGCCCCATGAACGCCTGGCTGCTGCTGAAGGGTCTGGAGACCCTGGAGCTGCGCGTCGCCCGCCACTGCGCCAATGCCGCACGCATCGCCGATTTCCTGACCCGCCAGAAGAAGGTGACCCAGCTTCTCTATCCCGGACTTCCGAGCCATCCCCAGCACGATCTCGCGCGCGCCCAGATGACCGCGGGCGGCTCGCTGGTGACCTTCGAGCTCGCCGGCGGGAAGCCCGCCGCCTTCCGATTCCTGAACGCTCTCAAGCTCGCGGTGATCTCCAACAATCTCGGTGATACCAAGAGCCTTGCCACCCATCCGGCGACGACCACCCATCAGCGCCTGACGCCCGAGGCCCGCGCCCAGCAGGGAATAACAGCGGGCATGGTGCGGCTCTCCGTCGGGCTCGAGGATCCGGTGGATGTCGAGGCCGATCTCGCCCAGGCCCTGGCGGCCTAAAGCACGCCGCCGCGCATTCAGCGCTTGCGGATGTCCTGACCGAAGGCGATCAGATTGCCGTCGGGGGCAAGGACCGTCAGCTCCCGTTGCTCATAGGGCTGGTCGAGAGGCCCCGCGACATCCCCCGGCGGCAGGGTGTCGAGCTTCGGCTTCAGCTCGGCATGGAGCGCGTCGACGTCCCGCACATCGATGTAATAGGCATAGCGCCGGTTGCCCGGCGGCGCCGCTTCGGATCCGCAGGCCTCGAGCAGCCGGAAGGCCACCGCCTCGCGACGGAGATAGGCATAGTTGCCGGCACGGAAGCCGAGCTCGGACCCCAAAATGTCGGTGAAGAACGCCGCCGCCTTGTCGAGGTTCTCGACATGCATGAAGGGCGTGACCTGGAGCAAATTCGCCATGGTTCCTGTCCCGCTCTCTTCTACGCCGGCATGACGTAGCGCCGTATCCCGGCAACAACACCCAGGAAAGATGGCAAATTTGTAGCGGTGCCCTGTTGCACCGGCGTGTCATTGCACTAGCATGACGTCGGGGGCCGCCCGAGTCGCGGCGGCGGGGAAAGGCCGACAGGAGGTCGGCTCGGGGTCGATGCTCTATAGCGCCTATCAGGCACAATCGGATCTGCTTCAGCCGATCAGCGCGCTCGCGCGCTCGGCGCTGGCCGGCTACCGGTTCTGGTCCGGTCTCTCCCGGACCGGGCTCGCAGAGACGAGCCTCTGGCGCAATGTCGCGGCGAGCTGGGAGATGCTGGGCCGCGCCGGGCTCGACCATGAACGTCCCTCCTTCGGCATCGATACCATCCTCCTCAAGGGGCGTCGCGTGGCGGTTCGCGAGGAGAGGATCCTCGCCACGCCGTTTGCGACCCTGCTGCACTTCCGCAAGGCCGTGGAGGCCGTCCAGCCGCGGGTGCTGGTGGTGGCCCCACTCTCCGGTCATTTCGCCACGCTGCTCCGCAATACGGTCAAGACGCTGCTGCCCGAGCACGAGGTCTTTATCACCGACTGGCACAACGCCCGCGACGTGTCGCCCGCAGCCGGGCGCTTCGGTCTCGATGAATATGTCGACCATCTCTTCCGCTTCTTCGAGGCGATGGGGCCGGGCGGCCATGTGATGGCTGTTTGCCAGCCTTGCGTTCAGGTGCTGTCCGCCGTGGCGCTGATGGTCGAGGACCGCAATCCCTTGCTGCCGCGCAGCATGACCCTGATGGCGGGCCCCGTCGATACCCGGGTCAATCCGACCCAGGTGAACGAGGTTGCCCAGCGCTTTCCGCTTGCCTGGTTCGAGCGGCGGCTCATCGCCCCGGTCCCGGCGGGGAACAAAGGGGCCGGGCGGCTGGTCTATCCTGGCTTCGCCCAGCTCTCCGCCTTCATGGCCATGAACATGGACCGCCATGTGAAGGCGCATCGCGACCTCTATCGCCATCTCGCCCGCGGCGAGCGGGCCCAGGCGGAGATTCTGGCGAGCTTCTACGACGAGTATTTTTCCGTCCTCGACCTGCCGGCGGAGTTCTTTCTGGAAACCGTGCGCGATGTGTTCCAGGAGGCTCTGCTGGCGGAGGGCCGGCTCACCCATCGGGGCCGGCGGATCGACCTCTCCAAGATCCGGACCACCCTGCTGCTGACGGTGGAAGGCGAGCGCGACGATATCTGCGCCGTCGGCCAGACCGCCGCGGCCCACGACCTCTTGACCGGGCTCTCGCCCGCGCGAAAGCGCCACCATCTCCAGGCCGGCGTCGGCCATTACGGCGTGTTCAGCGGCAAGCGCTGGGAGAAGGAGATCTATCCCGTCTTCCGTGACATTGTGCGGACCGCCGGCTAGCTCTTTTCGCCGCCGGAAGATTTAATTTGGACGCCGCCTTGACGGCGGCCGGACTGCCTCCAAATCGCCTTATAGAGGCCGATCAC
>DATFRE010000556.1:0-3220 GCA_035263545.1 Dongiaceae bacterium | reverse complement strand
CGGCGCGCCTCGACGAGCTGCGGTCGAACGAGGAGTTCATCCTGACCGTGACCGCCAACGGCTACGGCAAGCGCTCGTCGGCCTATGAGTACCGCATTGCCGGGCGGGGCGGGCAGGGCATCGCCAATATCGAGCGCACTGAGCGCAATGGCGATGTGGTCGCCTCCTTCCCGGTGGACGACCGGGACCAGATCATGCTGGTGACCGATGGCGGCCAGCTCATCCGCTGCCCGGTCCACGACATTCGCATCGCGGGACGCAAGACCCAGGGGGTCGTGCTCTTCAAGGTGGCCGAGGGCGAGCGCGTCGTCTCCGTCGCCCATCTGGCCGAGGAGGAGCAGGAGCGCGAGGCAGAGGGGGAAGGCAAGTGAGCCAGGGTCGCACCGCCGTCTATCCGGGCACCTTCGATCCGATCACCAACGGCCATATCGACATCATCCGCCGCGCCGCGCGGCTGGTGGACCGGCTGGTGATCGGAGTCTCGACCAATGCGGGAAAAGGCCCGCTCTTCTCCATCGAGGAGCGGGTCGCCATGGTGGCCGACGAGGTCAAGGCCCTCGATCTTCCCCAGGGCAACGGCAAGGTCGAGGTCAGGCCCTTCGACACGCTGCTGATGCATTTCGCCCAGGCCATGGATGCGCGCATGATCCTGCGGGGCCTGCGCGCCGTCAGCGATTTCGAATACGAGTTCCAGATGGCCGGCATGAATGCCCGGATCAATCAGGAGGTCGAGACCGTGTTCCTCATGGCTTCCGACCGGCAGCAGTTCATCTCCTCGCGCCTGGTCAAGGAGATCGGGCGGCTGGGTGGCGACATCTCGAGCTTCGTCAGCCCGCGGGTCGCGGCGCGCCTCGGCGCGCGCTTCAAGCAGGGCGGCGACTAGCCTCGCTTCCGGTCTGGTTAAAGCGGGTGAGCCGCGCTTTCTCGAATCGCCCTGTCTCGGCGCCGCTCTTCCCGTCATGCTCGGGCTTGTCCCGAGCATCCACGTCTTGGAGCGCCTGCGCGCGTGGAAATCCCGATAAACCCGTTCAAATGCCGCTATAGACGGCAGACAAACTCGTGGATGGTCGGCCTTCGCCGACCATGACGGCTAGAATAGCGGCTCACCGGCTTCAACCCGAGAGCCCAGGGACAAGCCCGGCCATGACGAGTGAGAGAGCGGGCGAAGAGCTCAGAACCTTTTCTCGTCGAAGAGACTGGCCGGCGGCTTGGGATTCTTCTTTGGGGGGTCCTTGTCCTTGGACTTGTCATGGCTGTCGCGCCCTTCTCCGCCGCCATCGGCATGGCTGATGGCGGGGATCGAAGCGGTGCCGATGGCGAGCACCATAAGACCTGCGATCGCCGGCAGCAGCCTGCGGAATCTGCCGTTGAACATCCCTCGTCCTCCCGTCCGGAATTGAGCCACGTCAGCACGCTCGCGGCGACGCTATCTTCGCCACGTCAAGGATCTCGGATACAGGTCAACGCTCTTGGCTGGTGCGGACCTCGTCGGTGCCAGATCCCCACCCCACAACCGAGGGTAATGCTATGTCATGACAATTAAGCGCGAGTTAAGCGCGGATTCGCTCTGGGCGATTTTCGGCACCGGGCGCCGATGCGCGGGCTAGCGCATTGCGGATGCCGGCAAGGGGCGTAGAGTTGGGCAGCGAAACGGCGCACTGCCCTCGGGGAGCCATGAATCTCGGCATCGCCGATGTGATCGCGATCCTCGTGATCACCATCGGTCCGCTCAAGGCGGCCATCGTCTATGCCACGCTGACGGCCAACGCGGACAAGGCGCTGCGGCGCGCGATCGCCTTCCGGACCGTCATGGTGGCGACCATCGTCATCGTGATCTTCGTCATCTTCGGCGAGTTCATCCTCTCCATATTCCATATCTCGCTCGCGGCCGCTGAAGCTGGCCGGCGGGCTGATCCTGCTTCTCTTCGCTCTCGGCATGGTGATGGGCGAGGAAAAGAAGGGCGCGGGGCCCGCGTTGAACCTCGCCGTCCTGCTGTCGGCCGACAAGCTCCTGGGCAAGGGAGGCGGGGTCGCGATGCAGGTGGTCGGGCGCGTCATTGGCCTGCTGCTGGCGGGGCTGGCGATCCAGCTGATGATTTTGGGCTTTACGGATCTCGGCCTGGTCCCGGCGGCCGCTCACTGAGACCATGGGGATTTGCAGCGCTCGCCGGCTGTAGGCCGCTTCGCTCCGATGCAACGGATGTTTCCTATGCCATTTCCTGCAAAGGCGCTCATCCTGGGCATCACGCTGTTCGCGGCGACCAATGTCGACGACACCTTCGTGCTGCTCGGATTTTTCGCCGATCCCAAATACCGAGCCCATCGGGTCGTCATCGGCCAATATCTCGGGATCGCCACGCTGGTGGCGATCAGTCTCCTCGCCGCCCTGATCGCGCTCATCATCCCGCCGGCCTATGTCGGCCTTCTCGGGCTTCTGCCGATCGCGATCGGCGCCCGAAAGCTCATCGATCTCTGGGGCGGGCGGGACAGAGGGGCGGAAGAACTGGAACGCCACCCGGCGAGCGCTGCGCGCGGCCAAATCCTTGCCGTCGCCGCGGTGACGACCGCCAATGGCGGGGATAATATCGGGGTCTATACCCCGGTCTTTGCCGTCCGCTCCGGTATCGAGACGACGGTGATCATCGCCGTGTTCGTGCTGATGACGGCCCTCTGGTGCGCGATCGCACATTGGCTGGTCCATCACCGGACCATCGGGGCGCCGATCCGCAGATATGGCCACCTCATCCTGCCGCCGCTGCTGATCGGCCTTGGTCTTTCCGTCCTGTTCGAATCCGGCAGCTTCGCGCTTCTGTAGATTGTCGCCCTCGATCGCCCGGCCGGTCAGCGCGGGCGCAGGGGCGCCGGCAGGAAGCTGCCGTTGTTGACGCCGACCTCACGCGCGATCATGCGGTTGAGCAGATCGTTCTGGCGCAGGAGGAGATCCTTATGCGCCGCGGGCTCGGCGGCGAGGCTGTTCATCTCGTCGGGATCGCGCTCGAGGTCGAAGAGCTCGAGGTCGTAATTGGCGGTGAGCGCCTCGAAGGTCGTCGGTGTCGCGAAATTGTCGGGCGCGTAGTAGCGCGCGAACTTGTACCGGCCGTCAAAGACGAAGCTGATGAAGCCGCGCTGCGTCATGTCGGGCCGGGCCTCGGCGAAGGACGGCACGGGGCGGTCCTGGCCGAGGTCGCGGCTGGTCCTGATCATGTAGAGGGGATCGACC
>DATFRE010000555.1:0-13741 GCA_035263545.1 Dongiaceae bacterium | reverse complement strand
TCACATTGCGGTCCTGGACCACCCGCGGCCAGCCGAAGATCTCCTGGTCGCCCGCGCCGCCCGGCAGCAGCTCGTAGCGCGCCGGGTCGAGCGCGGGCGGCGCCAACAGGCCGAAATCGACCACCTCGGCCGCTCCCCCGGACGGCTGCACCACCATGAAGCCGCAGCCGCCGATGCCGCTCATCCAGGGTTCCACGGCGCCCAGCGCGAAGCCGGTGGCGATCGCCGCATCCACCGCATTGCCCCCGGCCGCCAGGATGGCAGCGCCGACCGAAGCGGCCCGACGGCTCTGGCCGGCGACCATCCCGCCTGCCGAGGCAATCGCGGGCTTGCGCAGTTCCCAGGGTCCGATGGCAGTCATGGCGGGCTTCCCTCGCGGTTTCCGGTAGAGAACCCAGGGCGGGGCGCCGGTCAACCGGCTTCAGGTTTCCTTGGCCGGGCAATCCCCTCTAGACTGCGCCGCGTATGCGTCGCTATCTCGATTGGCTGATCCCGCTCCTGATTCTCGCCGGGGCCGTGGCGCTGCGCGCCGATGACGGACCGTTCATCGTCGAGATGCGCAACAAGGTGTTCGACGTCTACCAGCGTCTCGAACCGCGGGTCTATGACGCCAAGACGCCGGTGCGCATCCTGGCGATCGACGAGGAGAGCCTGAGGCGCATCGGGCAGTGGCCCTGGCCGCGCGACACTCTCGCCCAGATCGTCGAACGGTTGACGAAGGCCGGCGCCGCGGTCGTGATCGATGTCCTGCTGTCCGAGCCCGACCGCATGTCGCCCGAGAACCTGCAGAAGCTCTGGCAGGACAAGGTCGAGGCGCAGCAGGTGATGGAAGCCATCATCAAGCTGCCACATCCCGATGAGGAACTCGCCAGGGCGCTGTCGAGCGGCCCTGTCGTCATTGCCTTCTCGCTCGATGACGCACAGGGCGGGCGGGCACCTCTTCCGAAGGCAGGCTTCGCCACGATCGGCGACAGCCCTCTGCGTTTCCTGATCCCCCAGCCTGGCGCCACTGCGTCCCTCGCGATGTTCGAGAAGGCGGCAGCGGGCAATGGCGCGGTGACAGTCCCGGCCGATACGGATGGCATCATCCGCCGCGTGCCGTTGTTGCTCTACTACCAGGGGAACATCGAGCCCAGCCTGGCGGCCGAGGCGCTGCGCGTGGCACAAGGGGCCAGCACCTACGCCATCAAGTCTTCGAACGCCAATGGGGAATCGAGGCTCGGCCTCGAAACGGGGCTCAACAACATCAGGATCGGCCAGTTCATCGTGCCGGTCGATGCCAATGGCAACGTTATCCTCTACGACACCGGCAGCGAGGACGCGCGCTTCATTCCCATCTGGAGGGTTCTGGACCCCAGTTTCGACGTCTCGCAACTCGCGGGCAACATCGTATTCGTCGGTGCAACGGCGCAGGGCCTCCGGGACTTCAAACCGACGCCGCTCGATCCAAAGATGGCTGGCGTCGAAGTCCACGCCCAGATCCTCGAGCAGATAATCAACGGCCAATACCTCCAGCGGCCCGACTGGGCTTTCCTGCCCGAGTTCGCGTCCATCATCGTTCTCGGCCTCATCATGATCGTGCTTCCCCCCCTTCTCGGCGCGGCCTGGACCGCCTTTGTCGGCGCCCTCGCCGTGGCGGCAGCGATCGGGGGATCATGGATCGCCTTTCAGCAGTATCACCTGCTGCTCAACCCCATCTATCCTGCCGCTGCGGGACTGGCGATCTATCTCTCAGCTTCGCTCCTGGGCTATCTGCGCACCGAGGGCGAGCGGCGCCATGTGCGCCGGGCCTTCAGCCAATATCTGGCGCCGGCGATCGTCGAGCAGCTGAGCCGCAATCCGAAGCTGCTGCGCCTCGGCGGCGAGCTGCGCGAGCTGACGGTGATGTTCTCCGACATCCGCGACTTCACCAAGATCGCCGAGAAGCTCGAGCCCCAGGCGCTGACCCATCTGATCAACTCGATCCTGACCCCGCTGACGGCGGCGATCTATGCGCGCAAGGGCACCGTCGACAAATATATCGGCGACTGCATCATGGCCTTCTGGAACGCGCCAATCACCGATACGGAGCACCGGCGCAATGCGCTGCTGGCGGCCCTTGGCATGCGCGAGGCCCTGGCCGCGGCCAACCGGCGGCTGGCGGAGGAAGCGGCCAAGGCGAACAGGCCCTTCGCCCCGGTGGGGGTCGGGATCGGCATCAATAGCGGCCCCTGCAGCGTCGGCAATATGGGCTCGGAGCAGCGCTTCGCCTATTCGGCCCTGGGCGACACGGTCAATCTCGCCTCCCGCCTCGAATCGCTCACCCGCGCCTATGGCGTCGAGATCATCGTCGGCCAGGATGCCGCCGCGGGGATCTCGGACATGGCGCTGCTGGAGATCGACCGCGTGCGGGTCAAGGGCCGCTCGACGCCGCTCACCATCTATGTCCTGCTCGGGGCCGCGAAGGACGCTACCTTCGACGGACTCGCAGCAGCGCAGGAGCGCTTCCTCGCCGCCTATCGCCGGCAGGACTGGCCGGAGGCAAGGCTGCAAGCGGCGGACTGCCTCCTGGCCGCCCCGGTGCTGGGGCCGCTCTATGCCCTCTTCGCCGCCCGCATCGCCCATTACGAGAGCGAGCCCGCCATCCCCGATTGGGACGGCGTCTACACCGCCACCTCCAAGGCCGGCTAGAACGGCTCCCGTTTCGGCATCGGCAGGGCCGTTACCCGGGCTGGTTGCCGAATCCTTCGGTCTTGCCAGCCGGCCCCGAGAGATGAGAAAGGTGGGAGCGGCATAGCGAAGGCCCGGCCAAAGCGGGCATCAGGGGTCGGGACCAGGGACCGTGACAGGAATCGTCGCCAACGTTTTCGGCATCATCGGGCTGCTGACGCTCACCGGCTTCCTGCCCGCCTTCGCCCGCCGCATCAACCTTCCCTATACCGTTCTGCTGGCAGTGGTCGGCCTCGGGCTCGGCGGCATCATCGTGCTGACGCGCAATCTGACCTGGCTCGGCCCGGTGGGCGATTTCCTCCACGCCCTCGACCATTTCGCCATCCCGGCCGAGGCGTTCCTCGCCATCTTCCTGCCCACCTTGCTGTTCGAGACGGCGCTCGCCATCGACATCCGCCGGCTGATGGAGGATGTCGCCCCGGTCCTGCTGATGGCCGTGGTGGCCGTGATCCTCTGCGCCTTCTTCGTCGGCTTCGCCCTCTCCTGGACCTTCAGCCTGTCGCTGGCCGCCGCCTTGCTGCTGGGCTCGATCGTCGCCACCACCGATCCCATCGCCGTGGTCGGCATCTTCCGCGATCTCGGGGCGCCGAAGCGCCTGTTGCTGCTGGTCGAGGGCGAGAGCCTGTTCAACGACGCCGCCGCCATCGCCCTCTACGGCCTGCTCATCGGGCTTTTGACCGGCGCGCACAGCCAGGGCACCTTCGAGGCGATCCGCATCTTCCTGCGCGATTTCCTGGGCGGCGCGCTGTTCGGCTATCTCGCGGCCTGGGCCGCCGTCCGCCTTGCCCGCTGGCTGCACGGACTGCCCGAGGCGGAGATCACGCTGACCCTGGCGCTCGCCTATCTCGCCTATATCGTCGGCGAGCATTACCTCCATGTCTCGGGCGTGGTCGCCGTAGTCGTGGCGGCGCTGACCCTCGGGGGCATCGGGCGCACGCGCTTCACCCCCACAACCTGGCATCGTCTGGAGTATACCTGGGAGCAGCTGGGCTTCTGGGCCAATTCCCTCATCTTCCTGCTGGCGGCCATGCTCGTGCCGCGTCTCATCGAGACGGTCAGCTTCGAGGACGGGCTGATGCTGATCGTGCTCGTGCTCGCGACCCTGGCCGCCCGCTCCATCGTCGTCTTCGGACTGATGCCGCTGCTCGGCATGGCGCGGCTGGCGGAAAGCATCGGCACCTCCTATGGCGTGGTCATCCTCTGGGGCGGCCTCAGGGGCGCGGTGTCGCTGGCGCTCGGCCTCGCCATCGCCGAGAACGAGGCACTGCCCCACGAGCTGCGCCATATGGTGGCGGTGCTCACCACGGGCTTCGTCCTCTTCACTTTGCTGGTGAACGGCCTCAGCCTGCAGGCGCTGGTCCGCCTGCTGGGCCTCGACAAGCTGCCGCCCGCCGAGCAGGCGTTGCGCGACCGCGCCCTCAACATGGAGCTGGCGCGCATCAAGGAGCAGCTTGCGGAGGTGGCCGCCGCCGACCGCCTCGCCACCAAGCCGGTGAGCGAGGCGATCGAGGATTACGACCGGCGCATCGCCGCGGTGAAGGCGAACCGCCATCTGGTCACCGAAGCGCTGACCGAGGACGATCTCGTCGCCGTCGGCCTGCGCATCATGGCCAACCGCGAGGGCGAGCTGGCGCTGGGCAAGCTGGAGGCCGGCATCCTGCCCCGCAGCATCGCCGATGCCCTGATCCAGGGCGCTGCCCGGCTGGGCGATGCGGCCAAGGTCGGCGGCCTCGCCGGCTATGAGCAGGCGGCCAAGGCGGCGGTCGGCTTCAACCTCTATTTCCGGCTGGCGCGCTGGCTGCATCAGCGCTTCGGCATCGAGCGCCCGTTGGCCGCCGAGCTCGCCGAACGCTTCGAGCGCCTGCTCCTCGAGCGCATCATGCTGATCGATGTCGGCAAGCATGTCGATCATCGCCTGAAGCCCATTCTGGGGGGCGAAGCCGCCACCACCCTGCATGAGGTGCTGGAGCGGCGCGCGAGCCTGGTGGAGGGCGCGCTGGCGGCGCTGCGCCTGCAATATCCGGACTATGCCGAGACCCTGGAGAGCCGCTATCTCGGCCGCGTGTCGCTGCGCCTGGAGGAAGATGCCTTCCGCGACATGCTGGAGGAATCGGTGGTGAGCCAAGAGATCTTCAACGACCTCGACCGGCATCTCAGCGCCCGGCGGCGCCAGTTCGAGCGCCGTCCCGGTCTCGATGTCGCCCTCAACCCCGAGGCGCTGATCGCCAAGGTGCCGCTCTTCGCCGATCTGGCGCCCGAGCGCCAATATGCCATCGCCAAGCTCTTGAAGCCGCGCCTGGCGCTGCCGGAGGAGCGCATCGTCGCCAAGGGCGAGCGGGGCGATGCCATGTATTTCATCACCTCAGGCGCGGTCAGCGTCGACATCCCCAGCGGCGAAGTGCGCCTTGGCAGCGGTGATTTCTTCGGCGAGATCGCCCTCGTGGCCCGCCGGCCGCGCACGGCCGACGTCCGGGCGCTCGGCTATTGCAGCCTGCTCGCCCTCTTCGCCGGCGATCTCGACCGGCTCCTTGCCGAGGATGCCGATATGCGGCGTACCATCGACGAGGTCGCGCGCCAGCGCTTGGGCGTAAGCTGAGGTTTCCCGCCGAATCCGCCAAAACCGAAGAAAAAGGGCCATTCGGCCTTTCTCCTCGACTATTCTGGCTCCGGCCCCAGGAAAGGCTTCGGGACCTACAGGCCTTGTCCCATGACCACCCCTCCCCAAGCCCGCCCCGTTCTCGCCGGCATCCTGCTGATGATGGCCGCCGGCCTTCTCTTCACCGTGATGGATGCGACGGCGAAATATCTGAGCCAGAGCCTGCCGCTGATGGAGGTCGCCTGGGGCCGCTATGTCTTCCATGCGGCCACATTGCCCTTCATCGTCGCCCGCAACGGCGGCTTCGCCACGATACGCAGCCAGCGCCTGGGGCTCCAGCTTCTACGCTCGGTCTTCCTGCTGGGCTCGACGGTGCTTTTCTGGCTGGCGCTCAAATTCATCCCGCTCGCCGATGCGACGGCCGTCAGCTTCGTCGGTCCCCTTATGCTGACGGCGCTCTCGGTCCCCTTTCTCGGCGAGAAGGTGGGCCCCCGGCGCTGGGCGGCAGTGGCGGTGGGCTTCATCGGCGCGCTGGTGATCATCCGGCCAGGCCTGGGCATGGCCCGGCCCGCCTCGCTGATCCCGCTAAGCTCGGCCGCGGCCTTCGCCGGCTATGCCATCTGCACCCGGATCCTCAGCCGGTGCGACCATTGGACCACGACCCTCATCTGGTCGGCCTCGGTCGGGCTCGTGCTGCTGAGCGTGGCGGTGCCCTTCGTCTGGCAGGCGCCGGATCTCGCCGGCTGGGTCGGGCTCGCTTTCCTCGGCCTCATCGGCAGCTTCGCCCATCTGCTGATGATCCTCGCCTATGCCCGGGCGCCGGCCTCGACCCTAGCGCCGCTCAGCTATCTCCAGCTCATCTGGTCGACGACGCTGGGCCTCGTTCTCTTCAGCACCTTCCCCGATGGCTGGACACTCGCCGGCGGCGCCGTGGTCGCGGCGAGCGGGCTCTATGTGATCCATCGCGAGCGCGTGCGCCGGCAGGAGGGGTGAGCGGAATTCCTGGCTCTACTAGTTGAGTTCTGGATGACGATCTGGACCGGCACACCCGGCTGCAGCACCAGCAGAGGATTGCCGAGCGGTCCCGAGTCGAGGAAGTAGTCCGAGTACTGGAAGCCGTAGACCTTGTTGCCCAGCGCGTTGAAGACCGCGGCCCCCCAGGGATTGTAGAAGGCGTTCGCGGGCTGGACCCCGGCAAAGAGCTTCGCCGCGTCCGTCGACCACTGTGAGCTCTTCATCAGACCATAAATCGTCGGCGGCGAGACGCTCGGAGGCGCGGGCACGGTGCTGTTCACGAAGCCGCTGGCGAAGCCCACCAGGAAATCGCGCACCACGACGGAGAACACGTCGTTCGCGCCATTGGTCTCCACCTTGTTCGCCGCGCAGGCGGGTTTGGCGACGGGATTGGAAACCGAATAGGCAAGGAGGGCGGTATAGAAGGCGGCCGAGAGTGCCTCCGGCGTCACCTTGGCGCTGTAGCATGTCAGCGGCCCGACGGAGCCCCCGCAGTCCTTAGGAGGCGGGTTGAGCGGCACCATTCCGGTCAGGGTGAAGTTGCCGACCGTTCCGCCCTTGCCCTGGATGCTCAATGCGCCGGTACTGGCGTTGTAGCTGATGCTGGTGGTCGAATAGCTCTGCTGCGCGAAGGCCGCGGCGGTGCAGATCGTCTTGCTGGGGTCAGGCTTCGCGGCTTGGCCGGAATAGGAGTTGGAGATGTTGATCGCGGTGACAGGCACGCCCCTGCTGTTGAACGCCTTCGCGATATAGGGGGCGAAGCTCGGGAAATCGGAGAGCAGCGGGTCGCTCGGGCCATTGGCGTTCGGCGGGCCGATCACGCGGGCGAAGCTCGAGGTACCGATAGAGCCGGGTGGATAGACGGTCTTGCCGCCGCCGATTTTGCCCAGCGCCGTCATCAGCCCGTTAATCTGGGCTGCGGTCGCGGTGCCATGGGACTGAGAGCCCTGGTTGAGCGCCAGCGGGATGGAGAAGAGATTGATGTAGGTGATGTCGTAATCGCCGCCGAGCTCGGCGAACTGCCAGCGGGTACCGAGATTGCAATCACCGGATGCCGGGAGCGGCGAAGGCTGCGGCGGGGGAGGCGTGGTGCTGCTGATCGGCTTGCAAGGGTTCGTCTTGCTGCCGCTGGTGCCCACCTACAGGGGCTTGTCGGAGAAATAGAGAGGGCCGCCCAGATCCTGCGAGGGCGCGAGCAGGGCGCCATTGGTGATGGTGTTGAGGGCGACCGAGGTGAAGTTCGGGAAGGCAATACGCTGCCTCTTTGCCGGACCCATGCTGGGCACATAACTGAAGTAGGGGCCGGATGGCGGGGCGGGGAAGAATGTCACAAAGGGATTCTTGATGACCGTCGAGTTGTTGACGATCTGCAGCGAGTAGGGGCTGGTCGTCTGTCCCCAGAGGGATGGCGGGAGGAGCGCGAGGTTGTATTGCGTGGAGGGCTGGATCTTCAGTGTATTGACCTTCGGACCCGGACCCAGCACGGCGGTGATGTCGGGGCCCTTGATGGTCGTGGGCGGCTTCGTCGGCGTCACGTTGATGGGCACGCCGCCGCTATAGCTCATGAGCTGGGAGTTCACCGTCCAGCCCTGCTGCTGGCCCGAGGGGGGGTAGCGGGTGATGGCCGGGTTAGGGACGGTGGCGCTGATGCTCCAGGTCGCCACCCCCGCCTTGTCGAAGGAGTAGACGCCGATATAGGCATGCAGCGGCGGCTGGCTGCCCTGCATCTCGGGAAAGACCTGGACGGCGGCGTTCTGCGTCGGCTGATAGACTCCCGCGGCAGGCGCCAATGTCGGGGGTGGCTGGACCGTCGAGCCCAGCGGGAAGCGCACCAGACTCTTGGTCGCCGGCGCTGTCCCGTCCCGCGGCGACCAGGTCAGCACACCGGCCGAGGGGGAGGAGAAGGTCAGCTTCACATTGGCGACGATCGACCTGAGAGAGGAGGCGCCCGTGGGGTTGCCGGTGGCCCCGATGCCGCCGGAGAACTCGGTGGCCGTGCCCTGGAAGCTGTTGTTGTTGAGCGCCGCATTGATGACATACCAGACCGGGCTGCCGTCGGTCCGGAAGGTCGAGACGATGCCGTACATCGCCTTCGGGTTGACCGCGGTGTTGACCTGAAGGGCGTAGCGCGTGCCGCTGTCGAAGTGGAGCACATTGATATCGTTCGCCCACCACCACCCGTTCTGCGGCACGGGCGAGGGCGGCGCCTTACCCTGGACGGTGATGCCGCAGAGGAAGGGCGGCTTTATCGGTATGGTGACCTGAAACGGCGCCCCGGAGGCGTTACCACACAGCCCTGTCCCACCGGTGACGGCCGTGTTGGGTGCCAGACCGGGCGTGAGCGTGATGGTCGAGGGCGCCTTCACTGCGAGCTGACAGGTCAATTTGGCCAGGGTGCAATGGGATCCGTCGGCAGTCTGGACGCTGACGAGGCCGGGCGAGTTGGAAGTGATGGTCAGAGGATAGCCAGCGAAGATTCCGCAAGTTGCGCCGGCCGCCGGAACGGCGAATTGATAGGTGCCGGCGGTGATTCCGACGCACGCCCCGGTGCCACCGGTCACCACGAAGCCGCTCTTCACCGTGACCACCAGCCGGAGGTTGTCTGTGGCCAAGACGCCCTGGATCTGGCAGCTCAGCGTGGGATTGCTTGCGAAATTGCAGGTCTGGGGTTTTGGTGGTGGTGGGGATTGCCGGAGATTGGTGACCACCACGCTCGAGAGCCCGATTCCGTAGGCCGAGGTCACCGTCACCGTGACGGCATTGGCGGCCCGGCTGCCCAGCAGGCACAAAGCCGCCAGCAGGCACAAGCGTCGAATGAACATAGTCGGACACACCCCCATCACGAGTATCACGCGCTTCCTGCGGCGATTTGTCGTATCGCCTTGCCGTCCTTGACTGCGCCGGCTCGAGACTGGTGCGCGTCTTATGTTTAGTTCGTCTTTTACTATGCGAACTATGCTGAGCTTGTCCCCTAAAATTCAACTAACAAATTCGCCGCGCGGCCGTGCCTCGGCCGCCTAGCCGCGGCGCCCGCGCCGGTGCTATAGAAGCGGGGAACAAAGCCCCCCGCCCCTGCTCTCCTTCCGGACGAGCCGCGGGCGCGGGACGGGATTTCCGAAATCGCAGGAGGGAACCATGAATCTCGAGCAGGCGAAGGCATTGGACCGCAAGGGCTGGCACAAGGTGGCCAGCAAGCTGAAGCCCGAGACCCGCAACTACATCGACGGCAAGTTCGTCGACGCCAAGAAGGGCCGCAAGTTCGAATCCATCAACCCCGTCGACAACTCCGTCATCTGCGAGGTCGCCCGCAGCGACGCCGGCGATGTCGACGCCGCCGTCAAATCCGGCCGCAAGGCCTTCCGCTCCGGCGTCTGGTCGCGCATGGCGCCCAGGGACCGCATGGAGATCCTCTACCGCTACGCGCGGCTGATCAACGAGCATGCGGCAGAGTTCGCCGTCCTCGACGTGCTGAACATGGGCAAGCCAGTCGCCGACATGCTGAACGCGGATGTGCCGGGCTCGGCCCTCACCTTCCAGTTCATGGCCGAATGCATCGACAAGGTCTTCGGCCAGGTGACCGCCACGGCCTCTTCCGAGTTCCACTACATCCTCCGGGAACCGCTGGGTGTGGTCGGCTGCGTGGTTCCCTGGAACTACCCGCTGATGATGGCCTCCTGGAAGGTTGCCCCGGCGCTGGCCACGGGCAATTCGGTGATCCTGAAGCCGGCGGAGCAATCGCCGCTCTCGGCCAATCTGATGGCGAAGCTCTTCAGCGAGGCCGGCGGGCCGGATGGCGTGTTCAACGTCATCCAGGGCTATGGCGAGGAATCCGGCAAGGCGCTCGCCCTGCATCCCGATGTCGACAAGATCGCCTTCACAGGCTCGGCCGAGGTGGGCAAGCTGATGATGGTCTATGCCGGGCAGTCGAACATGAAGCGGGTCACCACCGAATGCGGCGGCAAGACCCCGCAGATCATCATGGGCGACGCCAATCTCGACGCCGCGGTGAACTACGCCATCACCGGAATCTTCGGCAATCAGGGCGAGGTCTGCAATGCGGGCTCGCGCCTGCTGGTGGACAAGAAGATCCATGGCGACTTCCTGGAGGAGTTCCTGAAGCGCAGCAAGACCATGTTCCAGCCGGGCGATCCCTTCGATCCCCAGACCCAGATGGGCCCGCTGGTGACCAAGAGCCAGCAGAAGCGCGTGCTCGACTACATCGCCATCGGCAAGAAGGAAGGCGCCAAGCTCTGCATGGGCGGCGAGGTGCCGAAGGGGATGGAGAAGGGCTGCTATGTATCGCCGACGCTCTTCGACGGCGTGCGCAACGACATGAAGATCGCCCAGGAGGAGATCTTCGGCCCCGTCGCCGCGGTGATCCCCTTCAGAAGCGTCGACGAGGCGGTCGAGATCGCCAACGACTCCATGTACGGGCTCGCCGCCAGCATCTGGACCAACGACCTCAACACCGCCCACAAGGCGGCGCGCGACCTCCAGTCGGGCGTGGTCTGGGTGAACTGCTTCGACCATGGCGACATGACGCTGCCCTGGGGCGGCTACAAGCAGTCCGGCCAGGGCCGCGACAAATGCTTCGAGACCATGCTGCTGCACACCCAGACCAAGTCGGTCTGGATCCATCTCGGGAACTAGCAGTAGAGACGGCGCCGCCTCATGAATCCCCCTCTCCCGCGCTCTGAAGCGGGAGAGGGGAGGGGCCCATCGCGAAGCGATGGGAAGGGTGAGGGAATGCCTAGCACCCGTCTTGCAAAACCCTCACCCGGCCGCCGCCGCTTCGCGGCGCCGGCTCCCTCTCCCGCTTCAAAGCGCGGGAGAGGGACTAAACTGCGAGCGCCTGCTCGAGATCGCCGAGCAGCTCTTCGGCGGATTCGATTCCCGCCGAAAGCCGCAGCAGGTCGCCCGGCACCGGCGTGCCCGGACCCTCGATCGAGGCGCGATGCTCGATCAGGCTCTCGACGCCGCCGAGGGAGGTCGCCCGTTTCCACAGCTTGACCCGCGCGGCACAGCGGATCGCCGCAGCTTCGCCGCCCTTGACCCGGATCGAGAGCATGCCGCCGAAGCCGCCCTGCATCTGGCGTCTCGCCAGGGCATGCTGCGGATGGCTGGCAAGGCCGGGATAGAGCACATCGGCAATGGCGGGGTGGCGCTGGAGATTCTCGGCGAGATGAAGCGCGTTCGCCGAGCATTGCTTCACCCGCAGCGGCAAAGTGCGCATGCCGCGCAGCAGCAGCCAGGCCTCGAAGCTGCCCGGCACCGCGCCGCCGCTGGTGCGCAAGCCATGAAGCTGCTCCCAAAAATCGTCCTTGCGCGCCGCTGTCAGTGTGCCGGCCAGGACGTCGGAATGGCCGTTTAGATATTTGGTGGCGGCATGCATCACCAGATCGGCGCCCAGGGCGAGCGGCCGCGTGATCACGGGGGTGGCGCTGGTGGAATCGACCGCGAGCAGCGCGCCGGCGCCATGAGCGATCTCCGCCAAGGCAGCGAGATCCACGACCTGCCACATCGGGTTGGCCGGCGACTCCGCCCAGACGAGCCTTGTCTTGCCGGGGCGCATGAGGGCCGCGACCTGGCGAAGATCCGTCATCTCGGCGAGCTCGACCGCGAGGCCCCATTCCGTTCGCCCCAGCAGCCATTTGCGCAAGCCCCAATACATGACGTTGGGCGCAATGACGTGATCCCCGGGCTTCAGCGCCAGGAAGGGCGCGGTCGCTGCCGCCATGCCGGAGGAGAAGAGAAGCGTGTCGGCGCCACCCTCCAGCCGCGTCAGTAGGCTCTCCACCTGGTCCCAGCTCGGATTGTTCTCGCGGATATAGGAGCGCCCGCTGCGGTATTCGTTGTCGGGGTCTCGCTCGAAAGTGGTGGCGAGATGGATCGGCGGGACGATCGCCTTGGTGGTCGGATCGATCCAGCCGAGGGCCTGGGCGCAGAGTGTCTCGGGAGAAAGATTGCCTTCGGTCATGTCGAGCTCGCGTGATATGGGGCGGCGACCGCCCAAGCTAGAGCATGTCCCCGCAGGGTGGAACATGGTCGGAAAGGGAAATCCCGAAAAATCCTCTCTCGCTGCAATTCGTTTGAAACGCGATTGCGGCATATCTGCTGCGGGTTGGGGAACAACCGATGGAGCAAGCAATGCGACGTGGCGTTCTCCGCTCATCCTTCCTGCCTGCCCTGCTCTTGTCCGTGGGGTTGTCGCAATCCAGTTGGGCCGCATCCCTGCAGCCCAACGACAGCGATACCCTGACGCCGATCAAGCATGTGATCGTCATCATCGGCGAGAACCGGACCTTCGATCACGTGTTCGGCGCCTATGCGCCGCGGCCCGGCCAATCAGTCTTCAACCTGCTGTCCCAGGGTATCATCCTGCCCGACGGCTCCCCCGGCCCGAACTTCGCCAGAGCGGCGCAGGCGAGCGCCGAGGTGACCTCGAGCTACGACATCGCGCCGTCGCACAAGCAGCCCTATGCGACCCTGCCGCCGGCGATGACCGATGGCGCACCTCAAGCGGCCAGCGATGGCGATTCCCTGCCCTTCCTGACACTGGCCCACGCGGCCGCGCTCGATGGCGGCGTGCTGCCCTCCGACCTGCGCCTGCTTCTGACAGGCGCCACCGGCCTGCCGCGGCACTCGATCGACAAGAGAATGCCGAATGCGATGAGCTTGCCCAACGGGCCTTATCAGCTGACCCCATCCATCGCCTACGACGACTTCGGGCCCAGCCCCCGTTCACCGCTTCTTTCAGATGTGGCAGCAGCTGGACTGCAGCGCTGGCCATGCCAGCGCCGACAATCCCAGCGGTTGCCTGAGCGACCTCTTCCCCTGGGTCGAGGTCACCGTCGGCGCAGGGAGCAACGGCAAGCCCCAGCCCAGCGGATTCGATCAGCAGACCACGGGCGAAGGCTCGACCGCCATGGGCTTCTACAACGTCAATGACGGCGACGCGCCCTATCTCAAGCAGCTCGCCGACGATTACACCATGAGCGACAACTTCCATCAGTCCGTGAACGGCGGAACCGGCGCCAATCACATCATGTTCGGAACCGGCGACATGATCTGGTACAGCGACGGAAACGGACATGCGGCGGTGCCGCCGACGAATCAGATCGAGAATCCCAACCCGCAGGCGGGAACCAACAACTACTACACACAGGACGGCTATTCCGGCGGCTCCTATGTCGCCTGCGCCGATGCGAGCCAGCCGGGAGTGGGACCGATCCTCGACTATCTGGGCGCCCTGTCGGCAAAGCCTAAGGCGAATTGCGAAGCCGGGCATTATTACCTCGTCAACAACTACAACCCCGGCTATTTCGGCAACGGGGCCGTCGACATTCAGGAGCCATTCACAGTCCCGCCTTCGAACGTCCCGAACATCGGCGATGCGCTCATCAAGAAGAATGTGTCGTTCCG
>DATFRE010000554.1:0-17244 GCA_035263545.1 Dongiaceae bacterium | reverse complement strand
GTGCCGGGACTACCACGAACAGTTTCACCGACAGGACGGTCGGGAGATGAGCGGCCTGCTGTCCCTCGAGGAATACGAATTTCAGGCGACATTCACCGACGACAAAACGGGTCCGGTGGCAATCCGGTGGCAATCCGCTCTTCTGACCTGTTTCGTTCCACAAGAAACCCCTGCGGCACAGAGACTTATGAAGATATGCCGCCCATATCCACAGCCCGGCCGGCGGCCAGGGCATGAACACCGGCATGCAGGACGCCTTCAATCTCTCCTGGAAGCTGGCGCTGGTGGTTCATGGCATCGCCAAGCCCGACTTGCTCGCGAGCTACTCGCGCGAGCGCAGCGCGGTCGGCGATGTCGTGCTGCGCAATGCGACCCGGCTCACGGACATCGCCGTCATGCGCAATCCGGTGGCGCAGACGGTGCGCAACTTCGCGGCCCGGATCGTGCTCGGCCTCTCCCAGGTGCAGCACCGCTTCGCCGAACAGCTGACGGAGGTCGACATCGCCTATCCCGAGAGCCCGCTCTCGGTGACGGCGGAGCATGCGCCGCATGGCGGCGAGCTTCCCAAGGCCGGCCAGCGCTGGCATGCCCCGGCTGACGGGGCGCCACCCATCGGCGCGGCCGAAAAGCCGCGCTTCGCCGTGATCGGCGATCCCGCGATCACCGCGAAGCTGACGGCGCGGTTTGCCGGGCTGGTGGAGCAGCGCGGCTTGCCGGCCGGCGTCGAGGGCTTGTGGATCGTCCGGCCCGACGGCTATGTCGGTCTCGTCGCCCGCGAGGACGATGCCGCGGCGGCGGAGAGCTATCTGGGGGAGATCGCGTCGTAGGTCGCTAGGCCGCCTTGACCCCGCCCTCTCGCTTGCGGCGCGCGACATAGTCCTCGACGGCCTCGCGGCGCGAGGCCTCGAGCGGCGGCGGCTCGAACTCGGCGAGAAGCTGCTTCCACGCCGCGTTGGCGCGGCGCTCGGCCTGTGGGTCGCCGGCCTGATGGTGCCGCCCGTGGCGCCAGTCGAGCAGTGCCGGGTCTACCCCACCCGGCAGCGGCGCCAGCATTGCCGCCATGTCCTGCAGCATCTCGGCATCCAGGATCGCCTTCTCGAAGGAGGCGACGAGCCCACCCTCGAGCCAGCCCACGCTGTGGAGCAGATAATTGGCATGGCCCATGACCGAGCCCCAGATCGCCATCTGCGATTCGTAGGCGGCCTGGGCGTCCACCGCATTGGCGCTGCAGCAGTTGCTGGAGCGGTAGGGCAGCCCGTAGCGCCGGGCAAGCTGGCCGCCGGCAAGGGCGGCGCGGGCGAATTCCGGCGTGCCGAAGGCCGGCGCACCGCTCTTCATATCGACATTGGAGGTGAAGCCGCCATACATGCAAGGGCCACCCGGCGCCACCATCTGCAGGAAGGCGATCACTCCCAGCGCCTCGGCATTCTGCTGAGCCAGCGCGCCTGCGAGCGTGATCGGGCTCATGGCCCCCGCCAGGGTGAAGGGTGTCACGATCACGCATTGGCCGAGGCGCGCCATGGCCATGAGGCCATCCAGCATCGGCCCGTCAACGCGCAGCGGCGAGTTGGTGTTGACGACACTGGCAAGCCCGGGCTCGCGGCGCATGGCCGCCTCGTCGAGGCCGCGGCTCAAGCGGCTGATCTCGAAGCCGTCGATGACACGTTCTGCGCCGATGCAACTCGGCCCCCAGATCTTGTCGCTCAGCGTTGCGTGCAGGTAATGGCCGTCGAGATGTCGCGTGGGCACTGGCACATCGATGGGCGCGATGGGAAAGCCCACCTGGCCATGCACGATGTTGAGGCTCTGGGCCAGCTTTATGAAGCTCGTCAGGTCCGCGAGATTGCCCGGGCGCCTGCCGCGGTCGAGATCGGCGCAGTTCGGTGGACCCGAGGTCAGGATGAAGTTGACGTTGTTGGCGCCGATGCGGAGGTCATGGGCGGGATTGCGGGCGCGGAGCGTGAACTCCCGCGGCGCCTTGGCGAGATGCTGCGCCACCAGGGCGCGATCGAGACGGACGCGGCTGCTGCCGCGATCGACGGAGGCGCCTTGGGCCGCAAAGATGTCGAGGGCCTCGGCGTTCAGGATCTCGAGGCCGAAATTCTCCAGGATACTCATGGAGGCATCATGGATGGCCTCGATCTGCTCCGCCTTCAGCACCTCGATGGGTGCGAAGGGATTGGCGATCCGCCGCCAAGCTGGCTGAGCGAGGGGCCGCGTCATGCGACCCTCACGAAACGCGCAGCGGAGGCGGCGGCGATTTCGACCAGATGACGATCGAGAGGCCGATCAGGATGACGATGCCACCCAAAAGCTCCATCAGCGACACGCTCTCGCCCAGGATTGCACCGCCGGAGATGACTCCCGCGATCGGCATCAGCAGCGTGAAGGGGATGACCTGGTCGACGCGATAGCGCCGCAGCAGCCCATACCAGAGGGAATAGGCCATCACGAATCCGCCAATGGCGAAGACTAGGAAGAGGGCCCAGAGGCCGATGCTTGCCGAGGTGATGGCCTCGATCTGGCCATGCTCCAGGAAGATCGAGGCGATGAGGGCCTGGGGTGTGGCGTTGAGGGCGATGCCGGCGGTCAAGGTCGGCCCTTCGTCCAGCACCTTGCCGCGGGCCGCGGCCTGGCCCGCCGACCAGCAGGCGGAGCCGATGGCGACCAGCAGCAGGGGCCACCAGGAGGCGGCGGCCTCCGGGGCGCCCGCAACGATGACGACGCCGATGAGGGAGATGGACATACCGCCGAGACGCAGCAGCGAAGGGCGCTCGCCCAGGATCAGCCAGCCGAAGAGAACCGTGAACGGCGCCTGGGTCTGGAGCACCAGGATGGCGGTCGAGGCGGGCAGCCCCTTGAGGCCGGAAAAGATGAACCAGGCCTGGATCGGCGCGATCAGGCTGGTCAGCAGGAAGAGGCGCCAGAAGGGCGTGGCGATGCGCGGGATGTAGCGCGCCAGGCAGAGCGCGGTCACCCCGTAGACCATCGCCATCATCAGGAGTGGCGGGAAATGCGCCACGACCGGCTTGCCGAGGGTGAAGCCGACCGCCCAGAGGATCTGCACGGCGATGGCGATGGTGACGTCGATGGGCTTCATCTGGGGATTTCATGGGCGTGCGGCGGCTCTCGGCCAAGCACAGCCTAGCGGGGAAAGCAGGGGAGGCCAATCGGACTCGGCGCCGGATTCGACGCAAAAGCAGCCGGATACGGGCAAAAAGTCATCGCGAAAGAATCCGGCGGCCCGCGGCAACCAGAACGGGCGTTCGGCGTTAGGGAGTCACGCGCCGCTCGGGGGGTGAGGCGGCGAGACGCAAACAGGGAAGCAAACATGGTCCACCCCGCGCAAACCACCCGCCGCCCCCTCCGCATTGAGGCACGCGCCGTTGCCAACTCCAGCTTCACCGCGGCGGGCCTGAGTTACCTCGCCATGGCGATCGGGATCCTCTCCCTGGGGATATTGGCGGCGTTCCTCTAGCTTCGCGAGCGGTTGGCCGCAATTCGATCCGGGTCCTCGGCGCCATGTGCTCATCATCTCCATGTCCCTGGTCATCCTGGGCTTCGTCGTCGCCTGGGTGGTCCAGCCTCTCTGAGGGCTGAGATGATTTTAAGGATGGAGATACCGCCAAAGGAACCGCCGGGCGGTCTCCCGCGAGAGCCCGCGCCTGAGGAGCTGCCGCCGGATGGCCGCCCGTCCGAGCTGCCTCCAGAACAGGACCCACCGCCCAATGATCCGCCGCTGGAATTTCCACCCGACAGCATGCCGGGGGAGGATGCCAAAGGCTCCACGCCGCAGGGCGACCCGGATTTCTGACCCAAGGAGCCCGACCCGCGCAAGCATCCGCGCTGCTCCCATCGAGCAGGAGCGGGGCAGCCCCGAGGATACGGGCCGCAGCGGCTCCTAGGCCCTAGCGCGCGGCTTTGCGCCAGACGGGGAGGATGTTCTCGGCCGCGGGCCTGTCCGCCGGCCGGAAGAGGGGGCGCAGCTCCTCGCGGATCGCCCGGCCTGCCGCCAGATCCCAGCAATTGATGATGGCGAGGCGGAAGCCGCCGGGCGGCATGGCGTGATGTTCTGGGGCGACGCTTTCGTCGAAGGTGATCTGAATCGAGGAGATCTGCGGACGCCGGCGCAGCTCCTCGACCGCAGCGGAATCGATGGTCCAGCGCGTCTCATGGGCGCCGAAGAGTATGACGCTATAGCCCTCGCGCCGCTGGCTGTCGTCGAACCGCCAGAGGCCCGCCGAATAGAGCCTGACCACGGCGGTCAGCCAGCCCCGGCCGTTGAGATCGAGCCACTGCTCGGCCATCCGGAGATGGCATTCCAGCATGCGCCCGCCGATGGTCTCGATATTGACGATCCCGGTGAAGCCCTGGAGATGGCGGCTGAGCCACCCTCCGAGGTAATCCTCGAGCGCAGGGTCGGGGCCGGCATGAATGACCCAGTAGTCGAAGGTTCCCTCGGCCGGCGCATGCTTGCCGGTGGTATGGCGCCACCAGCGCGGTACTCCGTTCTCCATGGCGACATCGGTCGAGACATGGTCGCCGGTGAAGAGCGGCATCCACATATGGCCGGGCTGCAGGGCAGCGAGGTATTCCGCCTCGTCATGGATCACCCGCCCGCCGGTGCCCATGCCCCGCATGTTGTAGATCGGCTTGGAATAGACCGGATATTCCGGGGGGATGGTGCCGTGAGGGCCGTGAGGCAGGCCCTGAGTCTCGCAGATCAGGAGCTTGTTATGAACCCAGCGGTATTTCGGGTAGAGGTCCCACGCCGAAACCTCGTCGACCGGGATCACCACCCCGGGAGGGACCGGCTCGTTCTCGAAATACTGCTCGCGCCAGGGGTCCACGCCCCGAAAGGGCTTGGATTGGTCGTGAAGCATGGCTTCGGCTGGCCTCGCTGGTGACAGCGCCCAAGCGTTCTCCGGCGCTTAGGGGAGTCAATTAGGCACCCGGCCGGGGAATTCAACAAGAGATCATAACAACCCGCGAAAACGGCCCGGGAACGAACCCTAGCCTTTGCTCTCCTTCTCGCGGTGGTAGTCGAAGGTCGCGTTGATCATGTCGAGGAGATGCTGGCCCCCGGTGGTGGGCGGGTATCTGGCCGGCCGGTCCGGACCCCAGCAGGTTTCCAGGCAGGTCAGGTCGGCGTTGAAATCGGGATCGAAGAAGAAGGGCAGGGAATAGCGGTCCTTGCCCGAGCTGTTGATCACCCGGTGCATGGTCGAGCTGAAGATCCCGTTGGTCCAGCGCTCCATCATGTCGCCGATATTGACGACGAAGCTGCCCGCGACATAGGGCGCGTCGATCCACTGGCCGGCGCTGTTGCGCACCTGAAGGCCGCCCACCGGATCCTGGGCCAGGATGGTGAGGCAGCCGAAATCCGTATGGGCGCCCGCCCCCAGCCGGCTCTCGGAGATGCGGCCCTCATGGGGCGGGTAGTGGAGCGGACCCAGGGTGGCCATGGGCCCGGTGAGCCACCGGTCGAAATGATCCTCCGGCAGCTCGAGGGCAAGCGCGAAGGCATGCATGAGCTCGCGCCCCAGCCGGACCAGGGCGTCGTAGGAGTCCTGCATCACCTCCCGCCAGCCCGGGAGGTTCGTGGGCCATTGATCGGGCCCGTGGAGCGGCGTGCCGGCCCGGACCAGCGGGTGATCCGCTGCCAGATCGCGGCCGACCTTGATGCCCTCCTTCAAATCGCCGGCATAGCGCTGCTTCTTGGGGTCGAGATTCTCCCCGCCCAGGCCGAAATAGCCTCGATGGCAGGGGGATTTTTCGATGGCGATCTCCCGCTTCTTCTCCAGCGGGAGCGCGAAGAAGCGGCGCGCCTCGACAAAGGTGCGTTCCGTGAGCGGTGCCGCCACGCCGTGATTGATCAGATAGAAGAAGCCGATATTGCGGCAGGCCTCGCCGATCTTGCGGGCGACGGCCTTGCGATCGGCGGCAGAGCCGTGGAGAAAGGGGGTGAAATCGATGACCGGGATCTGCTCCAGGGGCACGCGCGCGGCCATCAGGGCCGGATCCAGCTGGGCCGATACCGTCTGCGCCGCGGTCATGTGTCCTCCCTAATCTTGTTGAAAGCTACCACAGGAAAAATGGTATCTCCAACATTCGGGGGTTTGGCCTTGAGTGGCGATTGAGGTGGGATCGATGACCGCGGCGCGCAATCACCTTCTGGGGATCGATCTCGGCGCCGGCAGCCTGAAAGCGACGATCATCCGGCGCGACGGGAGTCTCGCGGGCGAGGGCTCCCATCCGGTGGCGACGAAGATCCCGAGATTCGGCTGGTCGGAGCAGGACCCCGCGGAATGGTACCAGGCGCTCTGCCGGGCGGTGCCGGCGGCGCTCGCTGCCGCCGCACTCTCTCCCGACGCCATCGCCGGAATCGGACTTTCCGGCGGCGCCCATATCCCGGTTCTGACCGATGCCGAGGATCGGGTGCTCCGCCCGGCCATCATGTGGGCGGACCAGCGCAGCGCCGCCGAGGCTCGCGAGCTCCATGAGCAGGCGGGCGAGTTCATCATCAGGACCTCCCTCAACCGGGTGAACCCCACCTGGTCGCTCGCCATGCTGAAATGGCTGCAGCGCCACGAGCCCGATGTCGTGCGCCGGGTTCGCCGGCTCTATATCTCGAAGGACTATCTCAGGACCCGTCTCACCGGGAGCTGGGAGACGGATTACAGCGATGCCGTCGGCGCTCTCATGGCCGACGACCGGATGAAATCCTGGTCGCCGGAGATTGTGGCACTCATCGGCTGGCCGATGGAGACGCTGCCGCCGGTGGTGCGGCCCATGGATGTGGTGGGCGCGGTGACGGAGAAGGCGGCGCGGGAGACGGGGCTCGCCGCCGGCACGCCGGTCGTCTGCGGCTCCAATGACACCACCGTCGAGTTCTTCGGTGTCGGCGCGATCGAGCCCGGAATCGGCGCCATCAAGATCGCGACATCCGCGGTGCTGTTCCTGGCCGTGCAGGGTCCGAGCGTCCATCCGCCGGTCTCCTGCTATCCCCATATCGTCGAGGGCATGTACTACACCGCGACCGGCACCAACTCCTGTGCCTCGGCCCATCGCTGGTTGCGGGACAATTTCTTCCTTCCGGCCTCGGGCGGCGACGGCAGCGCTGCCTTCGAAGAGATGGACCGGCTCGCCGGCGGCGTCGCGCCGGGTTCCGAGGGGCTCATCTTCCACCCCTATCTCCAGGGCGAGCGCGCGCCCTATTGGGATCCGCTGCTGCGCGGCGATTTCATCGGCATGACCATGCAGCACAGCCGTGCCCATTTCGCCCGCGCCCTCTATGAAGGCATCGCCTACTCGATCCGCGATCTCTTGGAGGCAGCGCGCGCTCTCGGGCTTTCCTTCGGAACCATCAAGCTCATGGGCGGCGGTGCCCGCAGCGCGACCTGGCGCCAGATAATCGCGGATGTGACCGGGCTCGCGGTCGAGCGGCCGGGCAATGGCGATGCCTCCTTCGGCGCGGCGCTGGTGGCGGGGGTCGGCGTCGGCTTCTATGCTGATCCGAAGGCCGCTGTGGCGCAGTGCGTGCGCGTGCTCGACCGCTGCGAGCCGGACCCGGCCCATCATGCCCACTATGGCCGGATCTTCGCGATCTACAAGGAGGCCCAGGCGGCCCTCGCGCCCCTCAATCACCGCCTGCACGGCATCGTCGAGCGCTCCGCGTAGCTAATCCTGCAACAAATTCGGTTGCATGCTATTTGCACTTTGCCGGCCGCGCTCCAGATTCTAGAGTCGGTCGGAGATCGCAATCGGGTGATCGCGTCTGAAGGGGGAATTCACTCTGGGTTGCGTCGATGTCATGCCACTAGACGAGGTGAGGCACCATGGGCGACAAGACGAAGCATGAGGAGAAGATCCGCAAGCGCGCCTATGAGCTTTGGGAGCAAGATGGGCGGCCCCATTTGCGCGACCATGACCATTGGCTGAAGGCCGAGGCCGAGCTCGCGGCTGCGGGTCCCCAGGGCAATGAGGGCGAGGGAAGCCGGACCGCGGCGCTCGCCTATGACCACAGCCAGACCGAATTCGCCCAGAAGGGCGATGTGAAGCGCAAGGCCAAGGCCGCCAAAAAGGCGGTCGACGGGCCGGAGGGTGCCGAGCTGCGCAAGGCCGAGGCTGCGGGCAAGGCGCGCAGCAAGGGCGAGGATCCCGAGCTCCGCAAGAAAGCGAAGAAGGAGCCCAGCAAACGCGTCTGATCGTCGCGCGCGGGCTCAGTCGTCGCGGATGACGTAAGCGGCCGAGATGCCGCCATCGGCGGCATAGGCCGCGCCGGTGATGTAGGAGGCTTCGTCGGAGGCGAGGAAGGCGACGAGATTGGCGACTTCCTCGACGGTGCCCAGGCGGCCCATGGGCATGTAGGGCCGTCGCGTCTCCCAGTTCGACTCCTCCTTGATGAAGGCGCGCACCAGGGTCGTCCCGACGGGGCCCGGACAGACGGCGTTGAAGCGCAGGCCCCGGCGGCCATAGAGCACGGCCATCTCCCGGGTCATGGCGACGACCCCGCCCTTGGCGGCGGTATAGGCGATCTGGGGATAGGCCGAGCCGACCAGGGCCACGACCGAGGCGTTGTTCACCACCGCCCCGCCGCCCGCCCGCAGCAAATGGGGGATGCCGAACTTGCAGGCGAGGAAGACGCCCGTCAGGTTGACCTGGATCGTCTTGTCCCAGGCTTCCAGCGGCGTCTCGACCGGACCGGTATCGTCGGGCAAGACGATCCCGGCATTGTTGAACATGACATCGAGCCCGCCGAGGCGCTGCGCACCCTCATCGATCATCGCCCGGCAGCGTTCGGGGTCGGCGATGTCGCCGCCGAACGCCACCGCCTCGCCGCCTGCGGCTGCGATCCTGGCCGCCACGGCCTCGGCCGCGCTGCTGCGGATATCGGCGAGGACCAGACGTGCCCCTTCGGACGCAAACTTCATCGCCGCGGCCTCGCCGATGCCGCCGCCCGCGCCGCTGATGAAGGCGCGCTTGCCCTGAAGCCTCATCCCCTTCTTTCCCCTGCCGTCATGGGACTCAGCGGAAGTCTCCTCAGGGGCCGGATTCGTGGCAAGTCGCAAGTTTGCTGTTGAAGCTCGCAGAACGGTCACGCTAGCCTGCCGCCCCTGATCCGCTTGAGTATGGCTCGACAATGGACGCCCGGGGGCAAATCGGGCGCCGCGACAGGGGAGCGCCGCATGGCCAGGAGCAAGACCGACGATATTGCCCAACAGGTCGCGGGACTCCGCGCCGACGGGATCGAGTTCGTGCGCTTCGAGCTGCCCGATCTCCACGGCATCTCGCGCTCGAAGCTGGTACCCATCGATGCCGTGGAGGGCTTCGCCCGCAATGGGCTCAACTTCTATGGCGGCATCCTCGCTCTCGACACCGACTCCAATGTGATCTCGGGTGCGGGGCTGAACGACGAGATCAACTACGCGGATTCCAAGCTCTTCCCCGATTTCTCCAGCCTGAAGCGCGTGCCCTGGAAGCAGAACACGGCCAAGGTCATCTGCGACGTCGCCTTCCAGGACAACAGCCCCTACAAATCCGCGCCCCGCTATGTGCTGCGCCATCTGATCGAGATGGCGGCGGAGCAGGGCTTCGACGTGATGATGGGGCATGAGTACGAGTTCTATCTGCTGAATCGCGACACCCGCGAGCCGCTCTTCGGCGGCCGCCATATCTTCAATACGACGCGCAACACCTATGTCGATGCGATCGAGGTCATCCTGCGCAGCCTCATGGGCATCGGCCTCGACCTCATCACCCACAATTGCGAATACGCGCCCTCGCAGTTCGAAATCAATTACGGGCCGGCGGTCGGCATTGCCGCGGCGGACAAGGCCTTCACCTTCCGCAACACGGTCAAGGAGGTGGCCCATCTGCAGGGCTATCTCGCGAGCTTCATGTCCAAGCCCTTCGCCGGGCTCGCCGGCTGCGGGTGCCATTTCCATATCAGCCTGCTCGACCGCAAGACGGGAAAGAACGCCTTCTTCGATCCGGCCGACAAGGACGGCGTGTCGCTGACCGCCCGCCAGTTCGCCGCCGGCATCCTCGCCCATGCGCCGGCGCTGATGGCGCTCGCCGGGCCGACGCCCAATTGCTACCACCGCATCAAGCCGCACACCTTCGCGCCCTCCAATGTGAGCTGGGGCATCGAAGACCGCTCGGCGCTGGTCAGGGTCAAGGCAATGAAGGATTCCCGGACTCATCACGAGATGCGCGGCGCCTCGGCGCTGGCCAATCCCTATCTGACCGCAGCCGGCACGCTGGCCGCGGGGCTCCTCGGTCTCAAGGGCAAGCTGAAGCTGGGTCCGCAGTCGAAGGGGCCGAGCGAGGACGATCCAGAGCATCCAAAGCTGCCCACGAGCCTCGATCAGTCGCTGGCGGCGCTGGAGGCCGATAAGGATTTCGGCCAGATGCTGGGGGCGGATTTCCTGCGGCTCTTTCTCGCGGTCAAGCGCCACGAGCTCGCCCGCTTCCGCAGCCACATCACGGATTGGGAGCGCAACGAGTATCTCGAGGTGTTCTGAAGCCTGAGGCCGCTCCTCTTCCGTCATGGCCGGGCGAAGTCCCGGCCATCCACGTCGATTTGCCAGGACCTCCGCAGCCGGCGACCCTCGCTCTCCCCGCCGTCATGGTCTCCTCGGGCTCGATCCGAGGAGAAGGCCGACCATCCACGAGTTTCGTTGCCGTCTCTGAGGAGGCGCCCCAAGACGTGGATGCTCGGGACAAGCCCGAGCATGACGAATTAGGGATGTACCGAGCGACGCGGCGAATATTCAGCAGGCCGCGAGGATGTCCTCGAGCTGGCTCGAGAGCCGGCCCTTGCGGGGGGAGAAGGAGCCGTCGAAGGCGGCCGACCCGATGGTGAAGGCATCGCATCCGGCGGCCTTGAGGGCCTGGATGCGCGAGGGGCTATCGACACTGCCGGCGCAGATGAGTTCGCCCTGGCTGCCCAGCCCCTGGCGCGCGGCCTTCACCAGATCGATGGGTTCCGCCTCGGTCGCCCGGTAGGCCAGGAGATCGACCCCGGCGCAACCCATTTCCAGAAACCGCCGGCAGTCATCGGCGACGGATTGCGGCGAGCCGCCGAGCTTGGTCGGATGGCCGACCGGCTTGCCCGGGAAAGGGTAGTAGGCGACGGATTTGCCCTTGATGGCGCCCATGATCTCGATCGCATTGGCCCCGCCCAGAAGCCGGTCGATGCCGATCTCGCCGGCAACCTTGGCCGAATGCACCGCCGCATCGGGGCTGGTCGAGACCACCTCCATATAGCTCGTGGCGCCGGCATCCTTGATCGCCCGGTTGAGGGCGTAGAGCGTCGCCTTGTCGACGCCCACATCTTTGAAGCCCACATGGCTGAGCCCCAGCCCGCGGATTTCGCGAAGCACCTCGAGCGCGTCCAGCACGGTCTGGTCCTGGCGCGTCAGCATGAAGATGAAATCCATCGCGGCTCTCCTCCTTCGCCGGCGCGGCACCCCGGCCCTCGTCTAGCATGAATGTTGTGGTAGCCGCAAAATATTTGGCAAGTGCAAAGTCTGCCGGTCCTTGGAAAACATTGATTCGAAGGGGTCGGCGCGATCCTGTCGTTGTTTCCCGGGATTTCATGTTGGAGCTTGCCACAGAGAATGTTATGGTGCCCGCATAATATGTGCCAGTTGCCACCATCGAGTCGTGCCGCTCGGGCCGACTGACACGCAAGAACAAGCGAGGCGGGACAGAGAAGAGTTCTTGAACCACAGCCCCCGACCCGACGGCGCGACATCGCCGGGATGACATCGCAAGGCGCAGGCGGGGGCCGGAAACCTTACAGGGGAGAGGAGAACCGGTTATGGAACGAGGGGCAGCCCAGACAACAGCCAGCGGAGCCGCAGGCAAGCTCGGCTATGACGTCGCCAATCGCGGCGATCTCGACAAGCTTCACACCAAGGCCGTCGGCCTCATCGGCGTGCTGTTCCTGACGGTGACCGGTGCTGCGCCGATCTCCGCCATGCTGTTCAACGTGCCGATCGCCGTGGGGTACGGCAACGGCATCGGAGCACCGGCAGCCTTCCTCGTCGCCACCATCATCCTGCTGATCTTCTCCGTGGGCTATGCGGCCATGGCCGCCAAGGTCACCGCGGTCGGTGGATTCTACTCCTTCATCAGCCATGGGCTGGGTCGCGAGCTCGGCATGGGCTTCGGCTTCGGCTCCGTCGTCGCCTATTCGGTCTTCGAGGCCTCCCTCGCCGGCGGCTTCGCCTATTTCGCCAATCTCGATCTGAACAACTGGGTCGGCATCAACGTGCCCTGGCCGATCCTGGCCCTAATCATGATCGCCGGCATCTCGTTCCTGACCTATTTCGATGTCAAGGTTTCGACCGCCATTCTGGGCGTCGCCCTCATCGCCGAGGTGCTGATCCTCACGGTCTTCGCCGTCGGCGTCTTCAGCAGCTCAGGCGCCCATGTCCAGGCCGCGGCTGTCAACCCGATCAATGCCTTCCGTGGCTTCCCGGGTCACGACAAGATTCAGGCGGGGGCAGCGGGCATCGGCCTCTTCTTCGCCTTCTGGTCCTGGGTCGGCTTCGAGATGGCGCCGAACTACGCCGAAGAATCCCGGGACCCCAAGCGCATCGTGCCGCTGTCGCTCTATGTTTCGGTGCTGGGGCTTGGGATCTTCTATACCCTCGTGTCCTGGGCGGCGGTCTCGGGCTACGCCAAGATCGACGACGCCATCGCCCAGGCGCAGAGCAACTCTGCCGACTTCTTCTTTGCGCCGGCGCGGCAGCTCATCGGCGGCTGGGTAGCGACCCTGATGAGCATCCTGATCCTCTCGGGCTCATTCGCCTGCGGCATGGCCTTCCATAACACCGCGGCACGGTATTTCTATTCCCTCGGCCGCGAGCGTGTGCTGCCGGCCTCCCTGGGCAAGACCCACCCGGTGCATCGCACGCCTCATATCGCGTCCTTCACCCAGAGCGTCATCGCGGCGGTCATCGTCCTGGCCTTCGCGATCAAGGAGGGCACCAATGATCCGAATACCCAGGCTTATCTCGAGGTATACGGCCTGCTGGCGCTGGTGGGCACGATCCTGATCGTCTCGGCCCAGGCAGTCGTGTCGCTCGCGATCATCATGTATTTCCGCACCCACCATCCCGAGGACCATCACTGGTGGAAGACCCTGGTCGCGCCGCTGATCGCCCTCGTGACCCAGGCTTATGTGGTCTACCTCTGCGTCGCCAACATGGATTTCCTCGGCGGCGGCCTCGCCTTCGCCAACTGGATCATCTGGATCGATCTGGCGGTGCTGATCGTCGGCGTTCTCGGCGCTGTCTACATCAAGGCCAGCGATCCCGAGAAGTACGACAAGATCGGTCGGTTGATCTATGAGGGCCTGCCAGAGAAGTAGCCTGGTGCCGGGCCAGACCGGCCGGGACTGAACGGCGGCCCTTCACTTCCGGTGAAGGGCCGCCGCATTCACGGGTGGCGGGACCAAGCGCGCATGTTCATTCTCGGCATCGATATCGGCACCCAGAGCCTGAAGGCGGTGGTGCTGGGTGAAGATCTCCGGCCGCGGGGCGCGGGCTCGGCGGCCTATGACCCACGCTTTCCGCAGCCGCTCTGGGCCGAGCAGGATCCGCGCCTCTGGCTCGAGGGGCTGCGGCCGGCCATCGGCCGGGCGTTGGCCGAGGCCGGCGTCGCCGCTTCGGATGTGGGGGCGCTGGGCATCGCGGGCCAGCTCGATGGCTGCCTTCCCGTCGACCGCCAGAGCGAGGCGCTCGGCCCCTGCCTCATCTGGATGGACCGGCGCGCGAGCGCCGAGACGCAAGGCCTGCCGGCGGAGACCGTGCTGGCCAAGGGCGGCGTTGTGCTGGATGCGAGCCATATGGCGGCCAAGATCCGCTGGCTGAAGCGCCATCACGCCGAGGCCCGCGCGATCGCCCGCTTCCATCAGCCAACCTCTTATGTCGTCGCCCGTCTCACGGGGCGCGCGGTGCTCGATCATGCAGTCGCCTCCACCTCCATGCTCTACGATCTCTGGGAGCGGCGGCTCGACCCGGAGCTCTGCGGCCTGTTCGGCATCGCACCCGAGGAGCTGCCGGAGATCGATGCCAGTGAGGCCTTGGCGGGGAGCCTGAGTGCGGCGGGTGCGGAACTCACCGGCCTTCCCGCCGGCATTCCCGTCGCCGTCGGCACGGGTGATGATTTCTCCAACACCCTCGGCGCCGGCGTGGTGCGTCCCGGCCGCGTCATCGTCTCTCTCGGTACCGCCGAGGTGGTGGGCGCGGTGCACGACTCCGCTGTGATCGACAAGGGCGCGCTGGTGGAGACCCATGGCTATGCGGGCCATCGCTTCTTCATCGAGAATCCCGGCTGGCTCTCCGGCGGCGCGCTGGCCTGGCTGATCCGCGTGCTGCGGCTCGCCGGCGTCGAGGAGCTGAACGCGCTCGCGGCCCAGGCGCCGCCGGGCGCCGACGGCGTCGCCTTCCTGCCGGCGCTCTCCGGCGCCATGGCGCCGGAATGGGTGGCCGAGGCGCGCGGCAGCTTCTACGGGCTGACCGCTGCCCACGGGCCGGAACACCTGGCTCGCGCGCTGCTGGAGGGCTGCGCCTTTGCGATGCGCGATGTGGTGGATCGCCTGGCGGCTCTCGGCGTCGATACCGCCCGCGTGCGGCTTCTCTCCGGCGGAGCGAAGAGCCGCGTCTGGGCCGAGATCCGGGCCGGGCTGCTGCGTCGCCCCGTCGAGGTCGCGGCACTCTCCGACAGCTCGCCCCTCGGGGCGGCGCTCCTCGCCGCCGTTGCCGCCGGCGCCGAGCCCGATCTCGACAGCGCTGCCGACAGGCTGGCGCCGGACACGATCGAGATCGAGCCCGTCGCGGCTCATCTCGATGTCTATGAAGAAGCCTACCGGCGTTATCGCCGCCTCTTCGCCGCGCTGAAGCCAATGTTCGGAGAGGGCGCATGAGCCGCGAGCTGATGGAGCGGCTGCTGGCCGGGCGGCTCCCCGATCCCGATGGTGCCGGCATGCTCGCTGTGCCGACCCGGAAGGTGGTGATCGCTCCGAGCCTGGCCGGCCAGGAGGTGAGCCTGCTGGCCGATCTCGGACTGGGCAGGCGCCTCGCCGTTGTCTCCGATCCCGCCACGCGCGCCGTCTTGGGCGCGCGGGTGGTCGCGGGCCTCGCCGGTTGGGATGTGTTCGAAGTCGTGCTGGAGCAGGCACCCCACCCCGACGACGAGACGGTGGCGCGGGTCAGGGCCGCCACCGCCGGCGCCGGGGCGCTACTGGCCGTGGGCTCGGGCACCATCAACGATCTCTGCAAATACGCTGCCTTCCTCGACCGCAAGCCCTATGCGGTCTTCGGCACGGCCCCCTCCATGAACGGCTATACCTCGGTCAGCGCCGCCATCACCGAGCATGGCCACAAGATGTCGTTGCCCGCGGCAGCGCCGCTCGGTGTCTTCCTCGATCTCGGCGTGCTGGCGGCGGCACCGGCGCGCATGATCCGCTCGGGGCTCGGTGACAGCATCTGCCGGCCCACGGCACAAGCCGACTGGCTGCTCGCCCATCTCCTGCTGGGCCTTCCTTATCGGCGCCTCCCTTTTCTGTTGCTGGAGGCGGATGAGACGAGGCTGCTGGCAAGC
Organism: Dongiaceae bacterium; assembly: GCA_035263545.1. GTDB lineage: Bacteria > Pseudomonadota > Alphaproteobacteria > Dongiales > Dongiaceae > DASXQK01. Next base: position 1,626 of record DATFRE010000554.1, on the reverse strand, counting down.
GCCAGCTCGCTGACTGCCGGCGATACCGGTGCCATCGAGCTTCTGGCGCGCACCCTGATCTTGTCGGGCTTCGGCATGACCCTCAGCGGGGGCAGCTATCCTGCCAGCCAGGGCGAGCATCTCATCAGCCATTACATCGACATGATGGGCGATCCTGGCTGGCCCCAGTCCTTTCATGGCGAGCATATCGCCGTCACCGCATTGACCATGGCGCGCCTGCAGGAGGCCATGACCGCCGGCGAGGCGCCGGTCCTTTCGCCCACGCGGCTGACAAGAGCGGAGCTCGAGCGCCATTTCGGCCCGGAGCTCGGCGCCTCCTGCTGGGCCGCCTTCTCCCAAAAGGCTTTGGACGGCCCCGGCACCGCGGCCCTCAACGCCAAGCTGGCGAAGGAATGGCCGGAGATCCGCACGGCCCTCAAGGGCGCGATGCGGCCCTCGGCGGAGATGGCGCGCGCTCTCACCGCCGCCGGCGCGCCGGTGACGCCACGTGACATTCACCTGCCGGAGGCCTTCTACCGCCAGGCGGTGCGCCACGCCCGCGAGATCCGCGACCGCTACACCTTCCTCGATCTGGCGGCGGAATCCGGGCGCCTGGACAGTCTGGCGGAGGCGGCGTGAGCGAGCGCCGGCAGCTCCGCCCCTTGGCGGAGTTTCCGCTCGTGGAGCGTGCCGAGATCCGCGCTCTCCTCACGGATATCGACGATACCCTGACGGATCACGGCCGCCTGCCCGTCGCGAGCTATGGCGCCATGGAGCGCCTGCGGGAAGCGGGTCTCCTCGTCATCCCCGTCACCGGCCGGCCCGCGGGCTGGTGCGACCTCATCGCCCGGCAATGGCCGGTCGATGCCGTGGTGGGCGAGAACGGTGCCTTCTATTTCCGCTATCTCGACCGCGAGAAGCGCATGCAGAGGGTCCATGCCCTGGACGCCGATACCCGCGCGGCGAACCGCATGAAGCTCGAGGCCATCAAGGCCGAGGTGCTCGCGGAGGTGCCGGGAGCGGCGGTGGCCGCGGACCAGGCCTATCGCGAGGCTGATCTCGCCATCGATTACGCCGAGGACATGGCACCCTTGCCGCCGGCGGCCATCGACCGGATCGCCGCCATCTTCGAGCGCCATGGGGCGACGGCCAAGGTCAGCTCGATTCATGTCAATGGCTGGTACGGGGCCTATGACAAGCTCTCCATGGCGCGGCGCCTGCTGGCGGAAGCCTTCGCCATCGATGCCGATGCCAATCGGGCGCGCATCGTCTTCATCGGGGATTCGCCCAATGACGGGCCGATGTTCCGCCACTTCCCCCAGGCGGTGGGGGTGGCCAATGTTCTCGATTTCGCCGAGCGCCTCGCGGAGAAGCCGCATTGGGTAACCCGCGCTCGGGCCGCAGCCGGCTTCGTCGAGCTGGCCGAGGCTCTGCTCGCGGCCCAGCGAGCCTAGGACCGTGGCAGGCAAGAGGAAACTGAAGAAGGGCGAGCGCCAGGCGCGGATCCTGGGGGAGCTGCGCGCCTCGCCGGCGATCCGCATCTCGGCGCTGGCGGGCGAGTTCGGCGTTTCCACCGAGACCATCCGTCGCGATCTCGACGAGCTCAGCCACCAGGGCATGCTGAGCCGGACATATGGCGGGGCGGCA
>DATFRE010000553.1:0-3614 GCA_035263545.1 Dongiaceae bacterium | reverse complement strand
GTCGCGCTGGAGCAGGGCGGCCACGATGGCGCTGTGATCGCTGTCATAGCGCCGGCGCCGCTCCTCGGTCATGCTGCGCTGCTTCAGCCGGTACCAATGCGGCTGATTGCGGGCGGCATTGATCGCCTCGCAGTAATCCACCAGCAGGGCGTTCTTGGCCGCCCGGAAGATGGCGAGATGCAGGGCCGCGTCCCAATGCTCGAACTCGGCGGTGCCTTTGGCGGCAATGCTCCGGCGCAGCGCCTCCTCGATCGCGGCCAAGTCCTCGGCGCTGGCCCGGACGGCGGCGAGGGAGGCGGCATGCGGCTCGATGATGAGCCTGACCTCCATCACATCGGCCGGGCTCGCTTCCTTCAGCCGGCCGAGGAATTGCGGACCCGGGCTGGCGCTGCGGCCCTTGACATAGGTTCCCCGCCCGACCAGCCGGACCACCCGGTCGTCGAGCTGGTCCAGGGCCCGCCGGACGGTATTGCGGGCGAGGCCATAGGTGGCCGCCAGCTCGCGCTCCGGAGGTAGGCGATAGCCGTCCGGCCACTCGCCCTTCTCGATCTTGCGGGCGATATCCCCTGCCATATCCTCGGCCGTCTTGAACGCGCTCATCAGCACCAATCCTGAACCATTAGGCCTGTCAAGCCGGCCCGCCTCGCGTTGACAAGCCAGGGAGCGACTGCCAAAATATATATACCAAAAGGGTCAATGGTGCAACATTGGCTCAGTCAGAGGGTGGATGCGGATCGCCACATACCGCCATCAGAACCGTCGCGCCGTGGGCCGGCTGTCTCCGGACGGCCTAGCCCTGGAGGCCTTTGCTCTCGGGGCCGAGGAGGAGCGGCGGGGGGCATTGGCCCTGGTTGAGCGGCTCGCCGCCGGCACCGCGCTGCCGCCCACAGGCCCGGCGATCCCACTTTCGCAGGTTACCTTGGAGGCCCCGCTGCCCCGGCCCCGGCGCAACATCTTCTGCGTGGGCAAGAACTACCATGAGCATGCCCATGAGTTCGCCCGCAGCGGCTTCGATTCCAGCGCCGCCACCGGGGCGGTGCCGGACGCGCCCATCATCTTCTCCAAGGTCCCGGATTGTGTCACCGGTCCCTCGACGCCGATCCTGGTCGATCCCCGGGCGAGCGAAGCCATCGACTACGAGGCCGAGCTCGCCGTGGTCATCGGCAGGGGCGGCCGGGCCATATCGCGGGAGCGGGCCCTCGACCATGTCTTCGGCTACACCATCGTCAATGACGTGACCGCCCGCGATCTCCAGGGCCGCCACAAGCAATGGCTGATCGGCAAGTCCCAGGACAGCTTCTGCCCCATGGGCCCCTGGCTGGCGAGCGCCGATGAGGTCGATCTCGCGGACACCGCGGTGCGCTGCTGGGTCAATGGCGAGCTGCGCCAGGATGCCAATACCCGGGCCCTCATCTTCGACGTGCCGACCCTGATCGAGACCCTGTCCCGGGGCCTGACCCTGCTGCCCGGCGACGTCATCGCCACCGGCACGCCGGCGGGGGTGGGGATCGGTTTCAACCCGCCGAAATATCTCCGGCCCGGCGATGTGGTGCGCATCGAGATCGCCGGGATCGGCGTGCTGGAGAACCCTGTCGCCGCCTTCCGCGAGGCGGCATGACCAGCCAGGTCATCGATCGCATGGCGGTGGAGGTCGATGGCCCCGGAGGCGCGAACCAGGCCGATGCCATCCTCTGCATCCACGGCCTGGGCGCGACCTCGAATTTCTACACGCCCCTCTGCCTGGCGCTCGCCAGCCGCTATCGCGTGGTGCGGCCGGATCTTCCGGGCTCGGGGCGCAGTCCCGCCCGGGACGGGCTTTCGATCCCGCTCTTCGCCGAGGCCATGGCACGGGTCGCGCGATCCCTCGGGCTCGAGCGCGCCCATGTCATCGGCCATTCCCTCGGCAGCATCATCGCCCAGCATCTGGCGCTCAGGGAGCCGAAGCTGGTCCGCAGCCTCGCCCTGCTGGGCCCTCTGCTGGCCCCGCCCGAGGCCGCCCGCCAGGGCCTCAAGGACCGGGCGACGAAGGCGCGCAGCGAGGGCATGGCGGAGATCGCCGGCCAGATCCTGCAGGCCGCCACCTCCGCCGATACCCGCAACAACCAGCCCGTCGCCGCGGCCCTGGTGCGCGAGCTGGTGATGCGCCAGGATCCGGAAGGCTATGCCCGCAGCTGCGAGGCGCTGGCCGCGGCGGAAGTCGCCGAGATCCAGCACATCGCCTGCCCGACGCTTCTCGTCACGGGCGATGAGGATGCCGTCGGCACCCCCTCGGGCGCGCGGGCCATGGCCGAGCGCATCCCCGGTGCGCGCCTCGTCATCCTGCCGCGCTGCGGCCACTGGACCATGCTGGAGCGGCCCGTGGAATCGACCGCGGCGCTGAAGGAGTTCTATGCCGGCCGTGCGTGAGCGCGGCGCCACCACCCGATTGGAACGCCGCTAGGAGGGCGCCATGGCAAACATCATCTTCACCAATGTCCGGATCTTCGAGGGCTCAGGCGAGCAACCCTATCTCGGCGAGGTGCTCGTTCAGGGTAACCGCATCAAGCATGTGGGCCGGGGCAGCCGTACCGTGCCCGCCAACGGCCACGCGGTCATCGACGGAGCCGGGGCGACGCTGATGCCGGGCATGACCGAGGCCCATACCCATTTCTCCTGGAACAATGCCGGCTCGCTGGATGCGATCTTCCGCATGCCGCCGGAGGAGCACACGCTGCTCGCCGCGACCAATGCCAAGATCTATCTCGACATGGGGTGGACCTCCTGCGTCGGTGCCGCCGCGGCCAAGCCCCGCCTCGACGTGGTGATCCGCAACGCCATCAACAGCGGCCAGATCCCGGGGCCCCGCTATCTCGCCAACAGCCAGGAGATCGGAACACTTGGCGGGCTCGGCGACACCAACCCGCCCCATGTCGACGCGCGCGAGATGTCCTTCGGCTGGATCGTCACCGGCCCGGAGGAGATGCGCAAAGCGGTGCGCATGTTCATCAAATACGGCACCGACCTGATCAAGCTGAACCTCTCGGGCGAGGACATGACCGACTGCGCCGCCCAGGAGACGCCCATGAGCGACGAGGAAGTCATCATGGCGGTCACCGAGGCGAAGCGTCGGGGCCTGCGCCTCTGCGCCCATGCCCGCTCGGCGGAGTCGGTCAAGATGTGTATCCGCCACGGCGTCGAGATCATCTACCACGCCTCTTATGCCGATGAGGAAGCACTCGACATGCTGGAGGCGAACAAGGACAGGTTCTTCGTCGCCCCCGGCCTGGGCTGGCTGGTCAATACCTCGCGCAATGCCGGACCCTGGGGCATCAAGCCGGATTCGCCGCTCGGCATCCAATACGCCCGCGAGCTCGAGATCGCGGTCGAGACCATGCGCAAGATGCACCGGCGCGGCATCCGCGTGTTGCCGGGCGGCGACTACGGCTTCGCCTGGACGCCCCACGGCAACAACGCCAAGGATCTCGAATATTTCGTCGACATGGTCGGCATGTCGCCGATGGAGACCCTGATCGCGGCGACCAAGCATGGCGGGGCGATCATGGGACGGCCGGGCGAGCTTGGGCAGGTGAAGCCCGGCTTCCTCGCCGATCTCCTGCTCATCGACGGCGACCCAC
>DATFRE010000552.1:0-2349 GCA_035263545.1 Dongiaceae bacterium | reverse complement strand
CCCCCGCAGGCCTGCTGCAGCACCGCCAGGCGCTCCTCGGCCTTCTTGACGTCCTTCATCTCGAGATAGAGCTCGCCGAGATATTCATTGGCTCCGAGATGCTTGGGATTCAGGGCGAGCGCCTTGTTGTAGTATTCGAGGGATTGGCCCGGGTCCCCGAGCTTGCGCTCGGTGAAGCCCATCAGGTTGAGCGCATCGGCATCGTCCGGCTTTGCCGCCAGCACCTTCTCGAGATAGCCCTTGGCCTCGTCATACTTGAACTGGGCGATGGCCGTCTTGGCCATGCTGTAATTGGCATCGACATCGCTGTCGCCGGTCGAGGTACTGCTGCTGCTGCCGGCGGCAAAGGCCGCGGCGGGCAGCATCAACGCCAGAACGCCGGCCGTGAACGCCACTCGGATTGTCCGCATCGTCACCATCGAGATTCTCCGATCCTTGCGTAGCGGGTTGAGATTAGGTCGGCTGCATTCTTCTGGCAAAACACCTCTGGACCTGTCCGGCCCGGCCTCTTCTCACAGCCGGGCGATATCCCCGTCTGGAAATCGCGGCACAGGTCGGCCGGCCGAATCGCGGTGGAAGACGATGTTGCGGTCGGCCAAAAAGCTCGTGAGCCAGGTGACGGTCATCCAGGCGACCAGGGCGCCGCCCAGGACATCGGCCGGATAGTGCGAGTGGAGGATCACCCGCGAAGCGGCGACGGCAAGCGCGAAGACGAAAAGCGGCAGGCGCCAGCGCGGCCACAGCAGGCCGAGGGAAAGGGCGAGGCCGAAGGCGACGGCGGTATGGCCCGAGGGAAAGGACTGATAGGCATAGTCGAAGGTGAAGGGCTGGTTCTCTAGCGGGCCCGTCGTTGGCCGGGGGCGCCCGACGATGAGCTTGATCACGTCGTTCAGCAGGCCGGACAGCGCCACGGAAAGCCCGACGAAGAGCGTGACCCAGGCCCAGAAGCGGGCCGCCGCACGCCGGCGTTCTCCCGCCAGGACGCGGGCGGCGAAGAGGAGCAGGAGGAGGACCACAGCCAAGGGGACGAGATAGAGGTCACCGCGCCCGAAGCGCGTCATCCACTCCGCCAGGTTGGTCAGCCCGGGCGGGACGCCGACCATCGCCCAGGCGATCGGCCGGTCGAGATAGATGGCCGAGAACCGGATCACGGCAAGGGCGATGACCGTGACGATGAGTGGCCGGCTGGCGAGGTCGGGGAGGCGCATGGACAACCGGCCGCTTATACCCCGAGGTGGCGCCGGGATAACATAGTCAAGTTGACGCTGGCGCGTGCTATCATCGCGCTGAGGGGATCACGAGCAAAAGGGGACGAAGATGGGCGACTTGCTCCAGATGGGCCGAAGCCGTGCGCGATGGGGGCTTTACGCCCTGCTCTTGCTCGCTCTAGTCGTGGCCTCGCCCGGCCTTGCCGCCGATGAGAAGCCCTCGGCGACCGTGGAGATCAATCAGACCCAGATCGCCTTCATCGGCAGCGGCAATCTCGGCGGCGGGAAGCTGTTTTTCAACGGCAAGACCTATCCTTTCACAATTGGCGGCCTCGGCATCGGCGGCTTCGGCGTCCAGACGATGACGGCGACGGGGAATGTCTACCATCTGAAGGATGTCAGTCAGTTCGACGGCGCCTACGCGCAGGGCCGGGCGGGCATCACATTGGGCAGCAGCGACAATGGCGGGCTCTGGCTTCAGAACGAGGATGGCGTGGTCATCCAGCTCAAGGCGAAGCGCGAGGGTCTCGCCCTCGGCGTCGGGGGCGATGCCATCTACATCCGGTTCGACAACTGAAGCCTGACTGGGGGGATCGAGAGATGAACGCCACACGCCGCGTGCCTTTCCTTGCCGCCGTCCTGCTGCTGGCCGGACTTTGCCGCGTGCCCGCCGCCACCGCCGCAGAGGAGCAGTCCATCCGGGCCTTCTCCACCTTCCAGGCTCAGGGTGAGCTCACGAAGACGGGCGAGAACGAGGTGACCTACGTCGGCATGCTCACTGGCCGGTTCTACATCGATACCGACCAGGGCCCGGTGGATGCCGGCACCATGACCTGCCCGGTGGTCGTCCATATGAACCTGAAGAAAGCCACGCAGCGGGGCGAGGGCCAGTGCGTCTTCATCGGCCCCAGGGGCAACACCGCCTATATGGATCTCAACTGCACCGGCGTGCCGCTGGTCGGCTGCGGCGGGGATTCGAAGTTCACGGGCGGGACCGGCCCGCTCGCCGGTATCAGTGGCGGCGGCAGCTTCGTGCTGCGCTCGAACCTGCAGGAGCTCCGCCTCTCGACGGGCCCCAGCTTCCAGGACACGACCGCCGGCATCATCTTCTGGCGCGAGCTGCACTACAAGATTCCTTGAG
>DATFRE010000551.1:0-2517 GCA_035263545.1 Dongiaceae bacterium | reverse complement strand
CGGGCGAAAACCCATCGAGGCTCGCGGCATCGACATATGCCGCATCAGGAAGCCGGATATACGTCAGCAGCTGTGGCCCTTGATCCTCAACATGCCGAACACCGTTGCAATCGGGTGGGGTCCATATACGTCCACACATGGAACAATGAGGCTCTGCAGAACACGGACGGCGCGGTGGAGCGCATCCTCCGGCATCTGCGCGCGGCCCACCCCCCACCCCGACCCGCCCCCGCAAGGGGGGGGGCGGGGCGCATAGCTGACAGATCGCGTCCCCAGCGAAAGCCCGGCGCGCCGCTACCACCGCACCATGCCCGCATCCACATTGAGAGCCTGGCCGGTGATCCAATGGGCCTCCTCCGAGGCGAGGAAAGCGATGGCCGGGACGATGTCGCTGGGCTTGCCGTGACCCTTGATCGCCTGGAGCATCTCGACGAAGCCGAAGGCTTCCTTATGCGGCGTCTTCTGCACGCCCTCGGTATCGGTGAGCCCGGGGCAGACCGAATTGACGGTGATGCGATGGGCGCCGAGCTCGGTGGCGAGCGCGCGGGAGAAGGTCAGCACGCCGCCCTTGGAGGCCACGTAATGGGCCATGTTGGGCGTGCCGGCGAAGATCGAGTTTGAGCAGATATTCACGATCCGCCCATAGCCGGTCTTGCGCATCATGTCCGAGCCCGCGCGGCACATGAGGAACAGGCCGTCGAGATTGACCCGCATGATGCGGCGCCATTCCTCGAAATCGAGCTGGTCCCAGGCGACGAAGGGGACGATGGCCCCGGCATTCACCAGGACCTCGAGCTTATGCGCCCGCTCGCCCACGGTCCGGAAGAGCTGCGCCACCGCCCGCGGATCGCCGATATCGCAAGCGACGGCGAAGCTCTTGCCGCCCAGCGCCTTGGCCGTGGCCTCGGCACCCTCGCCATTGATGTCGACGCAGGCGACCGTGGCACCTTCGCTGGCCAGGCGCTCGGCCACCGCCTTGCCGATGCCCTGGGCAGCGCCGCTGACGACGGCGACGCGGTTCTCGAATCGATGCATGAAGGATGTCCCCCTGTTTGCGCGATGACCCGATGCTTCAGCCCTTGGCGATCACCGCCATGGTCGCTTCGACCGCGGCCCCCGGCTTGCAGGCGAAGCCCAGCTTCTGCAGCGCGCCGCCGAGCGCGGTGACGGCGACCACGGCATAGATCGGCTCCGCCACCGGGCCCATATGGCCGATGCGCAGGAGCTTGCCCTTGGTCGCCCCGCGACCCGCGGAGAAGACGACGCCATAGCCCGCTCGCGCCGCCGCCAGAATATCGGCGTCGCGATATCCGGCAGGCACGCGGACCGCGGTGGTGGTGGGAGAGGCGATCTCCTCGGGCACCGCCCAGAGCTCGAGGCCGAGCGCCTTGATGCCGGCGCGGCAGGCCGCGGCGGTCAGCGCATGACGGCGCCAGACCTGCTCCGGCCCTTCGGCGAAATACTGGTCCATCGCCGCATCGAGCCCGTTGATCTCCGCGATGGAGGGGGTGAAGGGGAAGGGCTCATCGCGGCTCCAGGCTTTCTGCCAGTCGAGGAGGCTGAGGACCGAGGCCCGGGGCGCCTTGGGATTGGCGGCCATATGGGCCCAGGCGCGGTCGTTCACCGCCATGATGGTGAGGCCCGGGGCCCCGCCCAGGCATTTGCCGGGACCGGTCACGAAGATATCGGCCTTGCAGTCATCGGGATGGATATCCATCCCGCTCCAGGAGGAGACGGCATCCACCAGCATCAGAGCGCCGTGGCGCCGGGTGATCTCGCCGATCTCCTTCACCGGGTTGAGGGTGCCGGACGGCGTGTCGTGATGGACCACCGAGACGATCTTGATGTCGGGCCGCTTGCGGAAGGCCTCGGCCACGCTCGCCGGGTCGATGGCTTCGTTATAAGGCACCTCGATCTCGACCATCTCCTTGTGGTAGCGGGCGGACCAATAGCCGAAGCCCTTGCCGTAGACCCCCGAGGCAAGGTTCAGAACCACGTCATCGGGTCCGATGAGGGAGGCGGCGGCCGCCTCGAGCCCCACGGCGGGTTCGCAATGCAGCAACAAGGCGGGCTCGGCGCTCTGCAGCCCGCGGCCGACCTTGCGGGCGACCTGCTCGTAGAAGCCCTGGAAATACGCGTCGAAATCGTATTGCACCGGCCGCGCCATGCCGAGCAGCACCTGCGGATAGGCGGCCACCGGCCCGGCGGAGAGGGTGATGACGGGTTCCTTGACGGTGTTGTCGCCCATGATGCCTCGAGCCTCCCTCGCGCGGATCGGTTGCGAAGGATGATAGACTCAAGGGACCAAAGCTGGAAACAATCACCTGGTTTCGGCCGATAGGTTTCCAAGATGGTCACGGATTCTCCGAACCAATCTTTCGATTTCATCATCATTGGTTCGGGAACGGCGGGCTCGGTCCTGGCGGCGCGCCTCAGCGAAGATCCCGCGCTGCGCATCTGCCTGCTGGAGGCCGGTGGCAGCGCCACCGACCCCCGCATCGCCGATCCGCTCGCCTG
>DATFRE010000550.1:0-2895 GCA_035263545.1 Dongiaceae bacterium | reverse complement strand
TGGGGCTTCCGCGGCATGGCCTTCGCCAAGCGCAAGCTGCCCATCATCGTCGGCGTCGAGGGCGCCGGCGAGATCGCGGCGGTGGGCGAGGGCGTGAGCAACCGGGCGCCAGGCGATCGGGTGGTGATCTATGCCGGCATGTTCTGCGGCCATTGCGGCGCCTGCCGGCGCGGGCAGGAGAATCTCTGCGAGAACATCGCCGATGGCGGCATTATGGGCTTCCACCGCGATGGCGTGGCGGCGCAGTATGTCCGCGTCCCCGCCCGCCAGACCGTGCCGGTGCCGAGAAGTGTCGACTGGGCGAAGGCGGCGACGGCGCCGGTCACTTTCGGCACCGTGCAGCATATGCTCTTCGACAATGCCAAGCTGCTGGCGGGAGAGACGATCCTGGTCCATGCGGCCGCCAGCGGCATCGGCACCACCGCCGTGCTCATGGCCAAGGCGATCGGTGCCCGGGTGCTCGGCACGGTGGGCAGCGACGAGAAGATGGGCCCCATCAAGGCGCTCGGCGCCGATGAGGTGCTGAACTACCGCAAGGACCGCTTCGAGACCTGGGCCCGGCGCCTCACCGGCAAGAAGGGCGTCGATGTCGTGTTCGAGCATGTCGGGCCCGATACCTGGGCCGGCAGCCTGCTCTCGCTGAAGCGCGGCGGCCGGCTCGTCACCTGCGGCTCGACCAGCGGCATCTCGGCGGAAACCAATCTCTTCCATCTGTTCCAGCAGCAGATCCGCATCATCGCCTCCTTCGGCGCCAACAAGCGCAACCTCGCCGAGAGCCTGCACAAGATGGCGATCCGCGAAGCCCTGCCGGTGATCGACCGCGAGATCCCGCTGGCCGAGTTTCAGAGCGGGCTGAAGCGCATGGCGGACCGCGCGGTGATCGGCAAGATCATCGTGCATATTCCCTAGCTGAGCCGCCCCTCGTCCGCCCCGACGCGGAAGCAGAGGATTGCAGGTCGATGACGGCGCCGCGTCGCCTTCGCCTCTTTTTCACACGGTTCCGTCATCATCAGGACCGCTCTTGTCCCCAGATCTCGCCAAGAGACACGGGCTCGTTACCCAACTTTCACGCGAATGACGCAAACGCCTCCTTAAATGGCGCGGCGCTCGCGGGGAGCGCCGAAGTCCACATCGATGGAGGGGTTCGATGCGCTCAGCCTGCCTCACGACCGCAATCGCTCTCGGGATGCTCGCCGGCCTTGCCGCCCCGGCATTCTCTGATCCGGTGAAGATCGATTTCTGGTACCGCAATAGCGGCGATATCAGCAAGCGGGTGCAGGAAGTCTGCCAGCACTTCAACGCCTCCCAGAAGGACTACGAGGTCGACTGCACCAGCCAGGGCTCCTATTACGCCGCCGTGCAGAACACGATCGCCGCCTATCGCGCCGGCAAGCAGCCGACCATCGTCCAGGTCTTCGATGTCGGCACCCTCGACCTCATGCTGTCGGATGCCTATTACCCCGCCTACAAGCTGATGGACGACAACGGCTACAAGATCGACTGGGGCAACTACTTCCACGGCATCGCCGCCTATTACGCGGACTCCAAGGGGAAGATGTACTCCTTCCCATTCAACTCCTCGACCGCGCTGCTCTATTGGAATCAGGATTCCTTCGCCAAGATCGGCAAGAGCGAGGCGCCCAAGACCTGGGAAGAAGCCGAAGCCGATATGAAGGCGCTGAAGGCCGCGGGCTATGACTGCCCGCTGGCGATCGATATCAGCGCCGATGAGAGCTGGCAGCTCATGGAGCAGTTCTCCGCCATCCACAACCAGCCGATCGCGACCGAGGACAACGGCTATGGCGGGCTCGACGCGGAGCTTGTCTTCAACAAGACCTTGTTCGTGAAATATGTCGGCGATCTGAAGCGCTGGTACGATACCGGGCGGCTGAAGATCAAATCGCCGCAATCGGGCGAGGATTATGTCGCCGCCTTCGCCTCCGGCGAATGCCAGATGACGCTGACCTCCGTCGGCGACCACGGGACCATCACCCGGACCGCCAAGCCCGATATGCACTGGTCCGTCGCCATGCTGCCCGTCTATGACGGAACGCAGCGCAAGAACTCGCTGGTGGGCGGCGCCTCTCTCTGGGTGCTGGCGGGCAAATCGAAGGACGAGTACAAGGCGGCCGCGGCCTTCCTGAACTCATCGCCCAGCCGGAGCAGGCGCTGTTCTGGTCGACGGTGACCGGCTACATCCCCGTGACCAAGACGGGCTATGACTACATGGTCAAGAACGGCTTCTATGACAAGCCGCCCTATAAGGGCCGCGAGATCGCGATCATGAGCCTCACGGCGTCGGATCCCACGCCCATCACCCGCGGCATCCGCCTCGGCGGCTTCCTGCAGATCCGCGGCGAGGTCGGCAACTCGCTGCAGGCGATCTTCGCCGACAAGGTCACGGTGCAGCAGGGCCTCGACGACGCGGTCGCCCGCGGCGACCAGATCCTGCGCCGCTTCCGGGCCACTATAAGGACAAGCAGCTTCCCTAGCGGCGACCGACAGGTCGACGGGTGCTACTTCCTTCCGTCATTCCCGCGAAATCCCCGGATCAGGTCCGGGGAGGAATCCAGGGCAACCAACGAGATTCTCGGCCCTGGATCCCCGCTTGGGCGGGGATGACGAGGGAAGTCGTGGGCCGCGGCAGACGAGACTAGATGCAGAAGCGCGTCGTCTTCCGCAATCGCTGGCTGGGCGTGGCCCTGGTCGTGCCGCAGCTTCTGCTGATCTTCACCTTCTTCTACTGGCCCGCCGGCGAGGCGCTCTACTGGGCCTTCACCCTGCCGCCGGAGGCGGGGTTCCTGGCCTTCCTCAACAAGCTTTCGCCCGGCCTCTGGAATCCGACCCTGAACGGCTTCGATGCCATGGTCGCCATCATCATCGCCTTCGCCTGGA